>CALRZA010000123.1:0-6135 GCA_943372535.1 Auritidibacter sp. Marseille-P8566 | reverse complement strand
GGTTCTCGCTGAGGGTCAACGCCGAGCGGCAGACGAGCATCGTGTCGCCGACGAGACGCCGGCCCCACATCGCCAGTCGGGATGCCAGCCGCGGGTTCTCGGCGATCGCCAGCTCCAGCTGGGTGGCGAGCACCTCCTCCGCCGTGGACGCCGCGAAGATGCCCTCGACCCGCTCCGCGAGATCGCGCGGCAGGCCGGGGGCGAGCCGGGCGAAGAAGTCGTCGAGGAACCCGGTCGTGAGGTAGCAGGTCGTGACCTGCTCGAACCAGTCGGCCCCGCGGGTGACGCGCTCGAACTCGTCGATCGGAGCGGTGTACGGATCCATCGCGTCCGCGACGGTGGAGCCCAGCTTCTCGATCTCGGCCGCGAGCGCGCGGTGCCGGGAGATCGAGCCCTCGGCGGCCGCCCCGATCGCGGCCTTGGCGGCGGTCGTCGGCGCGCTCGAGATCGCGAGAGACAGGTTCTCGAAGAGGGTCAGCTGCACGTACGCGGCTCGCCCGAGGAACTCGAGCGGAGCCGGGGTGAACTCGTGGAGGTCGACCTTGGTGGTGACGACATCCTCGGTGCGGGGTCGCAGGCGAGGAACCTCGGTGCGCCGCTTCCGGCGCGAGAACCACGTAGCCACGCCCACAGCCTAGGCGACGGGCGGGCGGTGCTGCGGTCAGAACCCGCGCCAACCGGCTAAACTGTGCCCATGCCCCCCATTTCTGGCGGGGGCCCTACGCCCTAGGACAGAACGGGCGTACCCGTTGATCCGACAGGCTTCCTCTTTTGACATTCGCAGAACTCGGTATTGAGCAGGACATGGTCGATGCTCTCGCCACCAAGGGCATCATCTCCCCCTTCCCCATCCAGGAGCAGACGATCCCCATGGGGCTCGCCGGCCAGGACATCATCGGTCAGGCCAAGACCGGCACCGGCAAGACCCTCGGTTTCGGTCTCCCGCTGCTGCAGGCCCTCGGCACCGACCCCGCCCCCGGCGTCAAGGCGCTCGTCGTCGTGCCCACCCGCGAACTCTGCGTTCAGGTGGCGGAGGACCTCGTGCTCGCCTCGTCCAATCGCGCGACCAAGGTCGCCGCGATCTACGGCGGCAAGGCCTACGAGGGTCAGGTCGAGGAGCTCAAGGCCGGCGCGCAGGTCGTCGTCGGCACCCCCGGACGCCTGCTCGACCTCGCCAGCCAGCGCCTGCTGAGCCTCAAAGACGTTCAGGTCATGGTGCTCGACGAGGCCGACAAGATGCTCGACCTCGGCTTCCTCAGCGACATCGAGAAGCTGTTCTCGCAGACCAGCCCGACCCGCCACACCATGCTGTTCTCGGCGACGATGCCCGGCCCGATCGTGGCGCTGGCTCGACGCTTCATGAACCGGCCCATCCACATCCGCGCGACGGACCCGGATGAGGGCCTCACTCAGGCCAACATCAAGCACGTCGTCTACCGCGCGCACTCGCTCGACAAGGACGAGGTCGTCGCGCGCATCCTGCAGGCCGAAGGTCGCGGCAAGACCGTCGTCTTCACCCGCACCAAGCGCGCCGCCGCCAAGCTCGTCGAAGAGCTCAACGACCGCGGCTTCAACGCCGCCGCCGTGCACGGCGACCTCAACCAGGAGCAGCGCGAGCGCGCCATGGCCGCGTTCAAGGCCGGCAAGAAGGACATCCTCATCGCGACGGATGTCGCGGCTCGCGGCATCGACGTCAACGACGTCACGCACGTGATCAACCACACGATCCCGGATGACCACGACACGTACCTGCACCGTGCGGGCCGCACCGGCCGCGCCGGCAAGACGGGCATCGCAGTGACGTTCGTCGACTGGGACGACATGCACAAGTGGTCGCTCATCAACCGCGCTCTCGACATGGGCATCCCGGAGCCGACCGAGACCTACTCGTCGAGCCCGCATCTCTACACCGACCTCGACATCCCCGAGGGCACCAAGGGCCGCCTGCCCGGAGCTCACGCT
Source organism: Auritidibacter sp. Marseille-P8566 (assembly GCA_943372535.1). Classification (GTDB taxonomy): domain Bacteria; phylum Actinomycetota; class Actinomycetes; order Actinomycetales; family Microbacteriaceae; genus Rhodoglobus. Next base: position 4,173 of record CALRZA010000123.1, on the reverse strand, counting down.
CCCGCCGTGCGCGACCCCGCGCCCCGCTCGGGTGGACGTGATGGTGGTCGTGACGGCAACCGTGGTGGACGTGATGGTGGCCGCGGTGGTCGCGATGGCAACCGTGGCGGCTCGAACTCGAGCTCGTCGACCTCGGGGTCGACCACAACCGAGCCGGGCGCCGAGGGCTCGCGCCCGCCGCGCTCGCGCAACCGCACCCGCACGCGTCGCCCCAGCACGCCGCCCGCCGCGTAGTCCCGGTATCAGCGCCACCCGGGCGGCCGACGGGTCGCTCGGTGACTAGCCCTGAAACGCCGCCGACCCGGTCCCGCGCGCGAGCAGTTTCTCGAGCACCTCGGGGCTCGTCGTGTTCTCGGCGAGGCGGTTGGGTTTGCCCTCGCCGTGGTAGTCGCTCGCCCCGGTGAGCTCGAGACCGTACTTCGCGGCGAGCTCGCGCAGCCATGCCTTGCCGTCGTCGGTGTTGTCGCGGTGGTCGAGCTCGAGGCCGAAGAGGCCGGCATCCACAAGCTGGCGCAGCATGTTCTCGCTCGCCGGACGGTAGCGGCCGTGGGTCGCGGGGTGCGCCAGAACGGCCACTCCCCCGGCTGCGACGATCATGCGCACGCCCTCGAGCGGTGACGGCGCGTAGTACTTCTCGTAGTAGCCGCCCCGCCAGTGCAGGATCGACTCGAACGCCGCGCTGCGGTTGGGCACGTGCCCCTTGCGCACGAGCGCGTCGGCGATGTGGGGGCGGCCGAGAGTCGTGCCGTCCGACGACTCGGCGAGCACGTCCTCCCACGTCAGCTCGTAGTCGCGCGCGATCTTCTCGACGATGCGCTCGGCACGGTGCAGGCGTCCATCGCGGATGCGCGCCGTCTCGGAGACGATCGTCGCGTCGAGCGGGTCGAAGAGGTAGGCGAGCATGTGCACGCTGGCCGGGCCGTCGTTGGTCGAGAGCTCCATGCCCGGCACGATGAGCATCCCGGTGCCCTGGGCGGCCGTGAAGGCCTCCTGCCACCCGGCCGTGGAGTCGTGGTCGGTGAGCGCCATCGCTCCCAGCCCCAGGGCGGCCGCCTCCCGCACGAGCTGCGTGGGGGTCTGGGTGCCGTCCGACACCGCGCTGTGGGTGTGCAGGTCGATCGGGCGTTCGGGCATCCTGTCATCGTATTCGCCCCGCGGATGCGCGTGCCCGCAACCGACGTGGCTTAGGCTCGCAGGCGCCATGATTCGTTTCGTCACCGCCGCCGTCGTGCTGCTCACCGCGGTCGCCCTGGCGATCCTCGCCTGGCCGCAGCTCTTCGGGCTCGCCACCACGACGCCCGCCGCCCAGATCGTCGCGCTGCGCGGCCTCGGCGTCGCGGTCGCCCTGGTCGCCATGGTGGGCCTCGCCCTGCTCGCGGCGATCGCGCGACCGGCCCGCCGATTCCTCGCCTCGATCGCCGTGCTGCTGCTCGCCTTCGCGGCCGTCAACGCGGCCGTGCTCGCGACCCGCGGCTTCGGCAACCTCGGCTTCGAGATCGAGGGCGAGAACGACGTGACGGTGCTCAGCTGGAACACCCTCGGCGACGCCCCGGGGGCGACCGTCATCGCCGCCCTCGCGCTGGAGACCGACGCGGACATCGTGAGCCTGCCCGAGACGACGAACGAACTCGGCGTCGAGATCGCCCTCGCGATGCAGGCCGCCGGTCGGCCGATGTGGGTGCACACGGTCGCCTACGACCAGGTCTCGAAGGCCAACTCGACGACCCTGCTCATCAGCGTCGACCTCGGCGAATACACGGTCGACGAGTCGATTCAGACCACCGCGCAACTGCCGACCGTGCTCGCGCGCCCCGACGACGGCACGGGGCCGGTGATCCTCGCGGTGCACGCGCTCGCCCCGATCCCGCCGATGGTGCCCGGGTGGGCGCAGGATCTGCGCAACCTCGCCGAGGCCTGCCGCGGCGACAACGTGATTCTCGCCGGGGACTTCAACGCGACCCTGGATCACTTCGGCGGGCTCGGCAGCTCGCCGGAGGCGGCCCTCGGAGACTGCCTCGATGCCGCGCAGGTCACCGACAACGCGGCCGTCGGCACGTGGCCGACCGCGCTGCCCGCCCTCGTGGGCGCGCCGATCGACCACGTCATGGCGACGCCCAACTGGCGCGTCACCGGGATGCGCGTGATCCAGTCGCACGACGGCTACGGCACCGACCACCGCCCCGTCGTGGCGCAGCTCTCGCCCGCGGGCTGAGCGCGCAGGTTGCGCTGACTCGCGAGATCGCCGATTTTGCGGGTGCGGACCCGCCAACACCCGCAGAAACGGCGATCTCGCGGAATTCGTCGCGGGTGGGAGACTGGAGGCATGGCCGACTCCTCCACGCCCACGCCCCGCGCGACCTCGAACCGCTCGACGACGCCGGTCTCCGAGACCTTCGCCCAGTACATCTCGGGGCAGTGGGCCGACCGGGCCACGCCGATCCCGCAGCCCCGCGAGCAGGCCGCCTTCGCCGCCGAGCGCCGCCGCCGCATCAGCGCCTTGCACCCCGGAGCCCGGCTGATCATCCCCGCCGGAGCCGCGAAGGTGCGCTCGAACGACACCGACTACGCCTACCGCGCACACTCCGCCTTCGCCCACCTCACGGGCTGGGGATCCGACTCGGTCGCGGGCGCCGTGCTCGTGCTCGAGCCGACCGACTCGGGTCACGAGGCGACCCTGTACTTCCGCGAGGGCGCCGGCCGCGACACCGACGAGTTCTACGCCAACCCCGAGATCGGCGAGTTCTGGACCGGTCCGCGCCCCTCGCTCGCCCACGTCGCCGCCGACCTGGGCCTCGCCACAGCGGGCATCGCCGCACTCGCCGATGTGCTCGATGCGGTGGATGCCGCCACCCTCGTCGTGCGTGACGCCGACCGCGACCTCACCGACCAGATCGACGGGCGCCGTCTCCTTCAGGCGGAGACCGAGAACCTCGACACGAACGGCGACGACACCCTCGCTCGCGACCTCGGCGAGCTGCGCTTGGTCAAGGACGCGTTCGAGATCGCCGAGATGCGCGCCGCGGTCGCGGCGACCAAGCAGGGCTTCGACGACGTCATCGCCGACCTGCCCGAGGTCATCGCCCACCCGCGGGGCGAGCGCCTCGTCGAGGGCACCTTCAACCGCCGCGCCCGGGCGGAGGGCAACACCGTGGGCTACGACACGATCGCAGCCTCGGGGCCGCACGCCTGCATCCTGCACTGGACCCGCAACGACGGCGCCGTCGTGCCGGGCGACCTGATCCTCATCGACGCCGGCATCGAGCTCGAGAGCTACTACACGGCCGACATCACCCGCACGCTGCCCGTGAGCCGCACCTTCACGCCGGTGCCGCGTCGGGTCTACGAGGCGGTTCTCGAGGCGGCGGATGCCGCCTTCGCGATCGTGAAGCCCGGCATCCGCTTCCGCGAGATCCACGCGGCGGCGATGGCCGTGATCGCGGCCAAGACCGCGGAGTGGGGACTGCTGCCGGTGAGCGCTGAGGAGTCGCTCGACCCGGAGCACCAGTACCACCGCCGTTACATGGTGCATGGCACGAGCCATCACCTGGGCATCGACGTGCACGACTGCGCGGGCGCCCGGCGCGAGCTCTACCTCGACGGCATCCTCGAGCCGGGCATGGTCTTCACGATCGAACCGGGACTCTACTTCCAGCCCGACGACCTGAGCGTGCCGGAGGAGTACCGCGGCATCGGGGTGCGCATCGAAGACAACATCCTCGTGACCGAGTCGGGCGCCGAGAACCTGTCGATCGGCATCCCGCGCACCGCCGACGACGTCGAGGCCTGGCTTGGGGAATGATCTGCACCGGTGATCAGCAGCGGCGCTAGGCTCCGGCCATGAGGTTGATTCACGCCATTGCGGTGTCGTTCGCGCTCGTGCTCACGGGGTGCGCCATGCCGGGCGCTCCCGCGGCAACCGAGTCCCCTGCCCCGACGTCGACCGTGACCGCGGCTCCGACGACGACTCCCAGCCCGACGACGGATCCCGGGCCCGGCCTGCCGCTTCCCGATCCCGCGGCGTTCGTCCAGATGGACCCCGCGCTGTTCGCCGTCAACACCCTGGTCGATCCGCCGTGGGGCAGCTGGGACACGGTCGATGTGAACTTCGGTTCGCCGAGCGGCAACACCGGGTGCGGCATCCTCGGGCCCGAGAACGGCGACCTCTGGGGCTGC
>CALRZA010000122.1:0-6185 GCA_943372535.1 Auritidibacter sp. Marseille-P8566 | reverse complement strand
GATGGCGACGCCCGAGGTCGTGCTCGGTGCGGGGCTCGCGGCGCAGTTCCTCAGCGCCGGTGTGCCGAAGGGGCTGACGACGATCATCATCGCCCACGCGCTGTTCTGTCTGAGCTTCGTGGTCGTCACCGTCAAGGCGCGCGTCGCCAGCCTCGACCCCTCGCTGGAAGAAGCGGGTCGTGACCTCTACGGCTCGGCGTCGCAGGTCTTCATGCGCATCACGCTGCCACTGCTCATGCCCGGCATCATCGCGGCCGCGCTGCTCTCGTTCGCGCTGAGCTTCGACGACTTCATCATCACCCGCTTCAACAACGGCGGCGTCGAGACGTTCCCGGTCTACGTCTACACGGCGGCGGCTCGCGGCCTGCCGCCCGAGGCCAACGTCATCGCGTCGGCGGTGTTCATCCTCGCCCTGGTGATCGTGGTCATCGCGCAGGTGAGCGGAGCCGCCCGCCGCAAGCGCCTCGCGCGCGTCGGCTGAGCCGCTGCCGCTCGACGGAGATCGTGATGTCCTTGTTCCACACCATGTTTGTGAGCCTTCATGCCTGAGCGTCCCGAAATCCTCATCTCGGTCGACATCGAGGCCGCGGGACCTACGCCGCGTGAGTTCGCGATGCTGTCCATCGGCGCCTGCCCGGTCGATGACCCGAGCGAGGGCTTCTACATCGAGCTGCAACCGGATGTCGCGGGCGAGGATGCCCGGGCCCTCGCCGTGGGCGGGCTCGACCCCGCCGAGCTCGCCGAGTCGGCGACCCCGCCCGGCGCTGCGATGCGCCAGTTCGAGCAGTGGATCGAGTCGGTCGTGCCGGAGGGCAGCGTGCCGATCTTCGTGGGGTTCAATGCCGGATTCGACTGGATGTTCGTGGCCGACTACTTCCAGCGCTACCTCGGCCGCAACCCGTTCGGTCACGCGAGCCTCGACGTGAAGGCGTATGCGCTGGGCGTGATCGGCGGCACGTGGGCGGGCACGAGCATGAAGCATCTTGCGCCGCGCTACCTCGACGGGCGACAGTTGTCGCACAACGCTCTTGCCGACGCCCGCGACCAGGCCGAACTGTTCCGGGCGATCCGAGCGGAGCAGCAGACCCGATCGAGCCGTTCCTGACCGTCTGACCCCGCAGAGGAGACCCCATGGCTGAGCCCGAGAACGACCCCGAGGCCGCGCTGCGGGCGATCATCGAGTCGGCGGCCCGGTTGGGTGTGGAGCTCGACGAGGCGGACACGATCCAATGGCTCGCGGCGATCAGCGCCGAGTCGACCGGCGACGACCTCGTCATCGATGCCGACAGCGGCACGTTCGGCCACCGCGTGAGCATGCTCGACTTCAGCCCGCGCGATCTCGAGAGGTTCCGGCGCATCGGAGCGATCGTCGAGGTGACCGGGCCCGAGGGCGTCGTCGAGGGTGCTCTCGCGTTGTCCGGGTCGGCGGCGCAGTCGAAGATCCAGTCGTTCCCGGGCGACTGCGACTACTTCCAACGGCTCAACATCGTCGCTCCGACGCGCGAGGAGGCCGCCGCGATCCTCGCTCGCGTCTTCCGCGAGAAGATCCTCACGACCCTGCGCGGCGAGACCTACCAGTTCCTCGAGGCGAAGCTCGGCACCTACCCGGAGAGCGGCACCGTGGGAGGGTCCGAGCGGGCCGCCGGCAGCCCCATCACGTGGAGCGCGGCCGACGTGCAGGCGGGCGAGCTGGCCCTCACGAGGCCCGACGGCAGCATCCGCACGCTCACCTGGGAGGAGGCCGCCCTCGATCCCGGCTGGTGCAAGCTCGACTGGGTTGTCGTCGACCCCGATCGGCGCCAGCTCTCGAACGCGAGCAACGTCGTGGATGTCACGTGGGAGGGCCCTGACGGCGAGATCGTCGCCCTCGACGGCTACCTCGACGCTTACTTCCAGGAGGTCTACCTCGATGCGGATGCCGTGCCGGTGTTCGCCAAGGTCGCCAAGTTTGTCACTGACGATGCCCTCGACGACTACGTCGACCGCCTCGAGGACGAGGTGAAGAAGTACCTCACGAAGAGCCTCAACTACGGCAAGGCTGCCAAGCGGATGTACAACATCTTCCGGCTGTCGGGTCGGCACCTGGATGCCGCTTTTGTGCGCGAGCTGTTCGACGAACCGGCGACGATCCTCTACCAGGTGTGGTCGCTCATCGTCACCCTCGAGAACGCGACGGTGCCGGGATCATCGATCCCGATCGAATCCGTGCAGGCCCAGGCCGACGAGCTCATCGTCTCGGTGATCACGGCCCTCGACGGTGATGAGGAGCGCGAGATCGTGCGCGCTCTGCTCGAACTGCGGCGCACACTCGACGACCAGGATGCGGGGGAGGCGCGCACGGCTCAGGTCGAGGCCGCGCAGGGGCGCGTCGTGAACCTCATCAACACGTTCTTCCAGGAGAAGCTCACGGCGATGCCGACGATCAAGGAGTACATCGACGGCATCCAGGCGGGGGCGTCAGCGTAGGGGTCGCGGCTCAGGGTGGGTCAGGCCACCGAGTGCTGCCCTGCCCTCAGCCGTTCGGGCACCCGCGGGTCACAGGCTGGCGAAGGCCTCGTCGATGATCCCGATGGCCTCCATGATGAGCTCGTCGCTGATGGCGAGGCTCGGCAGGAAGCGCAGCACATTGCCGTAGGTGCCCGCGGTGAGCAGCAGCACCCCGCGCTGGGCGGCGAACGCCGCGATCGCGGGCACGGCGGCCGCGTTCGGCTCGTGGGTGCCGGGAGTCACGAGCTCGATCGCGAGCATGGCCCCACGGCCGCGCACGTCGCCGATGGTCGGGTACTTCGCCTGCAGATCGCGCAGGGCGCCGCCCAGCACGCGCTCGATGCGCTCACCCTCGGCGAGGAGGTTCTTCGACTCGATCTGCTCGAACACGGCGATGGCGGCGGCGCACGAGACCGGGTTGCCGCCGAACGTGCCGCCGAGGCCGCCGGGCTGCGAGGCATCCATGATCTCGGCGCGACCGGTGACCGCCGCCAGCGGCATCCCGCCGGCGATGCCCTTGGCCGAGAGGAGGAGGTCAGGAACGAGACCGAAGTGCTCGCTCGCGAAGTACTTGCCGGTGCGGGCCATGCCGCTTTGGATCTCGTCCGCGATGAACACGACGCCGTTGGCGGTGCACCATTCCTGAAGGGCCGGGAGGAACCCGTCAGCGGGAACCATGAATCCGCCCTCACCCTGGATGGGCTCGACGACCAGGCAGGCCAGGTCGGCGGCGCCGACGGTCTTCTCGAGGTAGCTGATCGTGCGCGCGGCGGCCTCCGCCCCACTGAGCCCGTCGTGGTACGGGTAGGAGCTCGGCGCGCGGTAGACGTCGCCAGCCAGCGGGCCGTAGCCCACGGCGTAGGGCGACGCCTTGAAGTTCATCGCCATCGTGAGGTTGGTGCGCCCGTGGTAGGCGTGGTCGAGGACCGCGACGCCGTTGCGGCCGGTGAACTTGCGGGCGATCTTCACGCCGTTCTCCACGGCCTCCGCGCCGGAGTTGGCCAGCATCGACTTCTTGGCGTGCGTGCCGGGGGTGTGCTCGGCGAGAAGCTCGGCCACCCGCACGTAGCCCTCGTAGGGAGTCACGGTGAAGAGGGTGTGGGTGAGCTGGGCGACCTGCTCGGCCACGGCATCCACGACCGCGTCATCGGTGTGGCCGATCGTGGTGACGCCGATGCCCGCACCGAGGTCGATGAACTGGTTGCCGTCGACGTCGACGACGATCGCCCCGTGCGCCCGCTCGATGTAGACCGGCAGGGCCGCCGTGACGCCCGGCGGCACGACCGCGAGTCGGCGCTCGTGCAGAGCCTGGGACTTCGGACCGGGAATCGCCGTGACAACGCGGCGCTCCTGAGCGATCGGGTCGAGCGAGGTGGGGGCGAGAGTGTCGGTCATAATGACCTCAGTTTATCCGTGTCGACCGTCGGACAGGAGTGGCAGCATGAACATCGACCACGAGTTCTCGGTTGGCCTCGAATGGCAGGGCGATCTCGGCTCGGGCACGAGCTCGGTTCGCGACTTCTCGCGGGCGCACACCGTCACCGCCGGCGGCCCCGAACCGATCGCCGGGTCGAGCGCCCCGGTGTTCCGCGGCGATGCCGCGCGCTGGAATCCCGAGCAGCTGCTGATCGCGTCCCTCAGCCAGTGCCACATGCTGAGCTACCTGCACTCCGCCGCGACCCACGGCATCGTCGTGACCGCCTACACGGATGCCGCGACCGGCACCCTGCGTCAGGTCGGCCTGGGTGGACACCTCACCCAGGTCACGTTGCGACCGGTCGTGACGGTCGCCTCGGGGGATCGTGACCTCGCGCGAGAGCTTCACGCCCAGGCCGCGGCGAACTGCTTCATCGCCGCGTCGGTGAACTTCCCCGTGACCCACGAGGTCACCATCCTTGACGGCTGACGAGGGACGCTCGGCGATTCCCCACCCTTCGCCCAGCTTGAATGCGGGAGGATGGACAGTCTTGTTCTCCTCTCGAAAGGTGCCCCGCGTGCGCGCAGCAACCTCCCTCGTCCTCGCGGTCGGGCTCGCGGCATCCCTCGCCGCCTGCACGACGACCGCTCCCACCGCCGATGGGTGCGAGGTGACCCCCTCGGGCAGCGTCTCCGCCGCGGTCAAGGTCTCCGGTGGCATCGACACCGCGCCGACGGTCGAGGTCTCCGGGCTCTCGGTGCCGGTCTCGACCGAGCGCTCGGTCGTGATCTCGGGCGACGGTGACGTGGCCGAGACGGGTGACACCGTCATCATCGAGTACACGATCCTGAGCCTGCTGACGGGGGAGACCGTCGACGAGACCGCCTATGACGGCTCGAACTCGGCGTCGTTCGCCCTCGACGGCACCCTCGTGCCCGGTTTCGAGAAGACGCTGCTCTGTTCCACCGTGGGATCCCGCGTCGTCGGCGTGCTCGCCACGGCCGATGGCCTCGACGCCTCGCAGCTCACTCAGCTCGGCCTTGCCGAGGACGACTCGCTCGTGCTCGTGCTCGACATCGTGTCGGTCGAGACCCCGGAGCCGGTCGTGCCCCCGCTGTCGCGTGCCGAGGGTGAGGCTCAGGAGGCGCCCGCCGGCTTCCCGGCGGTGGTGCTCGACGGTGACGGTCGCCCGACGGTGACGATCCCGGATGCCGCTCCGCCGACCGAGCTCGAACTCGCCGTGCTCATTCAGGGCGACGGAGCCGAGGTCGCGGCCGGTGACGACGTCACCGTGCACTACGTCGGGGTCAACTGGAACACCCAGGTCATCTTCGACGAGAGCTGGGCCCGCGGTGAGCCGGCCACCTTCAACACGGGTGGCGTCATCGAGGGCTTCGCGGCCGCGATCGTCGGCCAGAAGGTCGGCTCGCAGGTCATCGTCATCATCCCGCCGGCTCAGGGCTACGGCGAGGCCGGCAGCCCGCCCAACATCGGCGGAACTGACACCCTCGTGTTCGTCGTCGACATCCTCGGCATCGCCTGATCGCCGCGGGGCGACGTGCCGTCTCGGGCGGCCGGCGCCCAGCGATAGCCTGAAGCCATGCGCAGGGTCATCATCCTCGGGTCCACCGGTTCGATCGGCACGCAAGCGCTCGAGGTGATCGCGGCGAATCGCGACAGCTTCGAGGTCGTCGGGCTCGCCGCGGGCTCGCAGCGGGATGCCGTGGCCGAGCAGGCGCGCGCCTTCGGGGTGGAGCACACCGCGTTCGGCGCCGACGAGGCCGTGCAGCTCATCCGCTCCGTGGCCGCCGATGTCGTGCTCAACGGCATCACGGGCTCCGTGGGCCTCGCTCCCACGCTCGCGGTGCTCGAGACGGATGCCGTGCTCGCCCTGGCCAACAAGGAGAGCCTGATCGTGGGCGGCGAGCTCGTCACCGCGGCCGCCCGCCCGGGTCACCTCGTGCCCGTCGACTCCGAGCATTCCGCGATCGCGCAGGCGCTGCGCTCCGGAACGCCGGACGAGGTGCGGCGGCTCGTGCTCACGGCCTCCGGAGGGCCGTTCCGGGGGCGCACGCGCGAGTCACTGGCCGACGTGACGCCCCGCGAGGCTCTGGCGCACCCCACGTGGGACATGGGTCTCGTCGTCACGACGAACTCGTCGACCCTCGTCAACAAGGGACTCGAGGTGATCGAGGCGCACCTGCTGTTCGGAGTTCCCTACGACCGCATCGACGTCACCGTGCACCCGCAATCGATCGTGCACTCGATGGTGGAGTTCATC
>CALRZA010000121.1:0-6200 GCA_943372535.1 Auritidibacter sp. Marseille-P8566 | reverse complement strand
CCGCGGAGTCCGCTCGTGAAGAGGTGACTGTGCGACGAGATGAACCCGGGGGCGACGAACGCGCCGCCGACGTCGAGCGTCTGTGCTCCGAGGGACTGGGCGTCGGTCGCCGGGGGCGTGCCGCTGCCGAGCGAGTGGATGCGCCCGTCGTCGCCCACGAGCATCCAGCCGTCGCGGATCACGGTGGCAGGGTCGCCGGCGGCGACCGGGATCAGCAGGGCGTTCGTCACGAGCAGCATGGGATCAGTGTGCCCGGGGGATGTGTCGGGCGTGTTGCGTCGACCGTTACGCGGGCGCCGACTCCCGAATCACGAGCGTCGGCTGGAACTGCGTTACCCGGTGCTGGTGCGTGTCCATGTGCTCGATCTCGTCTACGAGCGTTTCGACGGCGACGACGCCCATCTCAAATTTTGGTTGCTCCACCGACGTGAGCGTGAGGAGGGTCTCCGTCGCGAGGGCGAGGTCTCCATAGCCGACGACCGCCGCCGAGTCGGGGACGTGGATGCCGCGTTCAGCGAGCCCGCGAATCACGCCCAGGGCCAGCTGGTCGTTGGTGCAGAAGATGCCGTCGGGAAGACTGTCAGCCAGCGCCAGTCCGACGGCTCGGCCCGCAGCGATGGTCATCTCTTCGACCTCGTACTCACGCAGCTCGGATTCGTGAATGCCGTGTGCGGCGAGCGCGAGCAGCGATCCCTCACGTCGATCCGCACACTGCGGGATCGAACGCTCCCCGTTGACCAAGGCAATTCGGGGTCCGCGCGTCTCGATGAGGTGCTCGACCGCGAGTCGTCCACCGGCTACGTCATCGAAAGCGACGGAGCACCCCTCGGTGACCGAGGCGACTCGGTCGATCAGCAACAATCGTGAGCCCACCAGTCGCAGTGTCGCCAGTCGGCCAAGATCGGCGTGCACGGGTACGACCATCGCCCCAGAGGTACGGTGGCGGGCGAGCATCTCGAACTGACGCAACTCGCGCTGAGCGTCGTCGTTGCTCACGCAGAGCACGATCCCATAGTCCAAGCGGTCGGCGGCGTCCGCCGCGCCTCGCGCAATCTCCGCGTAGAAGGGGTTAACGATCTCGGGGATCACGAGACCGAGCATGCGGTTGCTGCCCTGGCGCAGTGTGGCCGCGGCGCGGTTGGGCACGAACTGGGTGGCCTCGATCGCGTCAAGCACCCGCTGGCGGGTCGATTCCTTGACTTTCGAGGGCTTGTTGAGAACGTTCGAGACCGTCGCGGTGGAGACTCCTGCGAGCTCGGCGATCGCTGCGAGGCCGTAGGTCTTCTTTGTGGACACCGCCGCCGTTCTCCTTCTCCAGCGGCACATCGCGGGGCTCCGACGATGGTCGCGCCTCACTGTATCGTCTTCAGAACCGTCACAGGTCCAGAAAATTCAATGGATTCAATTCTTTTCTTGACGGCACCCGACTGAGGGTCGTAGGGTTCCACCAGCACCAAAATTTAATCGATTCAATCCCTCAGGGTCGAGGACAGGAACTGATGTCACAGCCGACAGTTGCGCCGAACCGGGTCGCGCTTGAGCTCCGCAACGCGGCCAAGTCGTTCGGGCCGGTCATCGCACTCGCCGACGGAACCATCGAGCTGCGGGCGGGCGAGATCCACGCCCTGGTCGGCGAGAACGGGGCCGGAAAGTCGACACTCGTCAAGATCCTCGCGGGCCTCTACCGACCGGATGCCGGTGACTTCCTGATCGACGGCGATCCCGTGTCTTTCCGCACTGTCGCCGACTCTAAGGCGGCCGGAATCTCGGTGATTTATCAGGAGCCGACCCTCTTTCCCGACCTCACGGTTGCGGAGAACATCTTCGTGGGCCGCCAGCCCCGCGGTCGATTCGGCCTGATCAGCCGAGCGGCGATGCGTGACGCGGCTCGGCAGCTCTTCGCTCAGCTCGGCGTTCCGATCGATCCTGACCGGGTGGCCGAGGGCCTCTCGATCGCCGACCAGCAGATCATCGAGATCGCCAAGGCCATCTCGCTCGACGCCAAGGTGCTGGTCATGGATGAACCGACCGCGGCCCTCTCCGGCACGGAGGTGGAGCGGTTGTTCGCGGTCGCCCGCACCCTGCGCGACAAGGGAGCCGGCATCCTCTTCATCTCGCACCGCTTCGAGGAGGTGTTCGATCTCTGCGATCGCATCACCGTGATGCGGGACGGCCGCTACATCGGCACCCACGAGGTGGCGGCGGTCACCTCCGGAGAGATCGTGCGCGAGATGGTCGGTCGCAGTATCGAGGCGCTCTTCCCCAAGACCGATGCAGAGATCGGCGATGTCGTGCTCGACGTTCGCGGCCTCGGCCGTGCTGGGGTGTTCAACGACGTGAGCTTCTCCGTGCGGTCGGGCGAGATCGTCGGTCTCTCGGGGCTGGTCGGCGCGGGACGCACGGAGATCGCCCGTGCCATCTTCGGGATCGACGCGTACGACAACGGCACCGTGGCCTTCCTCGGAGCGCCGCTCAAGCCGCACGACCCGATGGCCGCGATCAAGGCGGGCATCGGATTCGTGCCGGAGGATCGGCGCAAGCAGGGCCTGGTCATGGACCTCTCGGTCGCCCGCAATGCCGCCCTCACTCTGCGTCACAGCCTCGCCCGGTTCGGTCTCATCAGCGGGGCACGTGAGCGGCGCGAGGCATCCACCTGGACCACCCTTCTCCAAGTGAAGGGCTCGCTCGACGCGAGTGTCGACACCCTGTCGGGCGGCAACCAGCAGAAGGTGGTGCTCGCCAAGTGGCTGGCCACTCAGCCCCGCCTGCTCATCGTCGATGAACCCACTCGGGGCATCGACGTCGGCACGAAGGCCGAGGTGCATCGCCTGCTGTCGGAGCTCGCCGGCCGAGGGATCGCGATCCTCATGATCTCCTCAGAGCTGCCCGAGATCCTCGGGATGTCGGACCGCATCATCGTCGTCCGCGAGGGGCGCATCACCGCACAGCTAGAGCGTGCCGACGCCTCACCCGAGTCCGTCATGGAAGCCGCGACAGCAGCGCGGGAGGTGGCCGCGTGAGCACGATCAGCCCCCAGCGCCCCAGTATCGGGTCGACGATCGGCCACTTCCTGCGCGTGCGCGAGGTGCCCGTCACTGCCGCCCTAGTGGCCCTCGTGACGATCACGGCCCTCATCAACCCGCGATTCCTGTCGGGCCAGAGCGTCAAGGACCTGCTGCTCAACGCGACCATCGTCATCATCCTCGCGACGGGCCAAGCGGTCGTGATCATCACTCGCAACGTCGATCTCTCGGTCGGCTCGATGCTCGGTCTGTCGGGATTCCTCACCGGCACGCTGTTCGCCGCGTTCCCCGGCATTCCGATTCCCGTCGTCTTCATCGCCGGAATTGCGATGGGGACGTTGCTCGGCGCGATCAACGGTTTGCTCGTCACAATCGCTGGGGTGCCATCACTCGTGATCACCCTCGGCACGCTCTACATCTTCCGAGGCATCAACAATGCGTGGGCAGGCGGCAAGGAGTACTTCTCAGGGGACCGTCCGCTCGAATTCGGCAACCTGTCGGTCGACACCGTGCTCGGGTTTCCGATCATCACCCTCATCGCGCTCGTGGTGCTGATCGTTCTCGCTGTCGTGCTCGCGGGCACGCGCAGCGGTCGTGACTTCTACGCGATCGGCTCCGACCCGGATGCCGCCCGCCTGTTCGGAGTCCCCATCCGCCAGCGGGTCTTCATCGCCTTCGTCATCAACGGCGCACTCGCCGGGCTGGGCGGAGTGCTCTACGCCTCTCGCTTCAGTTCGGTCGGGGCATCCACCGGTGACGGTCTCGAACTGTCGGTGGTCGCCGCCGCTGTCGTCGGCGGTGTGGCGATCTTCGGAGGATCCGGAACCGTCGTCGGCGCCGCGATCGGAGCCCTCTTGCTGACCACCATCACGAGTGCGCTCGCTGCCGTGCGAGTCGACAAGTTCTGGCAGCAGGCCGTCGTGGGCGTTCTCATCCTCTCCGCCATCATCATCGACCGCGTGGCGAGCCTTCGAACAGCCAGGAAGTTGCGAGTGAGCGAGGCCCGAGATGTCTGAGACCCTTTCTGCCGAGAAGGCTCGGGGCACCGTGGCCCGCCTCCTCGGCAACCGCGATGCGGTTCTGGTCGGCGTGCTGCTGCTCGTGATCATCGTGGCGAGCATCCTGCTCCCACGATTCCCGTCCACCGTGACCGTGGGCTACCTGCTGCTCGAGGCGATCCCGATCCTCCTGATCGCGTTGCCGATGACGCTCATCATCATCACCGGGGAGATCGACCTCTCGGTCGCGAGCATCGTTGGCCTGAGCGTCGCGGTGATCGGAACTCTCACGATGAACGGTGTCGACTTCGGCACGGCTGCGGCACTCGCCATGCTGGCGGGTCTCCTCGCGGGCGCCCTCAACGGCGTGCTCGTCGCCTTCGTCGGGCTGCCGTCGCTCGCCGTCACCATCGGCACGCTCGCGCTGTTCCGGGGACTGGCTCTCGTCTTCATTGGTGACAACCAGGTGGCTGGATTCCCGGCGGAGCTGTCGGAGTTCGTGCGCTCGAGGATCGGAAGCACGGGCATCCCGACCGTGATGATCTTCGTTGTGGCGATCATCGCGATCTTCGCGATCGTGCTGCATCTGACGCCGTTCGGCCGCGCTCTGTATGCCCTGGGCTACAGCAAGGAGGCCGCGACCTTCGTGGGTGTCAAGGTCGCCCTCGCCAAGTTCTGGCTCTACATCGCGAGCGGGGTCGTCTGCGGCTTGGTCGCGATCTACCTGGTTCTCGTCAACACGAGCGCGTCGAGCGACAAGGGTGCCGGCTTGGAGCTGACCGTGATCGCTGCGGTATTGCTCGGCGGCGTGTCGATCTTCGGTGGGCGCGGCACGATTCTCGGGGCTCTCACCGGGGTGCTGATCATCAGCAGCATCACGTACGCCCTGCGCCTGCCTCGTGTGCCGAACGAGATCCTGATCATCATCACCGGATCCCTGCTCATCATCTCGGTGATCGGCCCGAGCGTCTTCGCCGCGATCCGCCAACGACAGTTCTCTCGACGCGTTCAGCGCACACTTCCCCGAGCGTGACCTCGGGGACCGCCGGCCCTAGCACCAGGTGCCGGATCCACTAAGGAAGGAAAGACAATGGAGTTGTTTCGCAATCACGGGAAGGGTTCGCGCCGCGTTCTTGCGGTCGCGGCGGCGGGAGCTGCCATCGCCCTGGCCCTAACCGGCTGCCAGCCTGCCACCACCGACGGTGGTGACGGAGGCTCGAGCGAGGGCGCCAGCATCACGTTCATCCCCAAGAACCTCGACAACCCGTACACCGGTGTCGAGCTCAAGGGTGGCGAGGAGGCCACGGCAGAGCTGGGCTTCACCTACAACGCCGTCGCCCCGCTGGACGCGGGCGCCGACAGCCAGGTTCCGTTCATCCAGACCGAGGTGCAGAACGGCACCGACGTTATCGCGATCGCGGCCAACGACCCGAATGCGGTCTGCGCGGCCCTCAACGAGGCCCGTGACGGCGGTGCGAAGGTCATCGCCTTCGACTCCGACGCCCCGGATTGCCGCGACCTCTTCATCAACCAGGTCGACTCGAAGGAGGTGGCCCTTGGCCAGCTCCGTCAGCTCTTCGACCAGATTGGTGGCACCGGCGAGATCGCGATCCTGTCGGCGACCGCCACGGCGACGAACCAGAACGCGTGGATCGAGGCCATGATTCAGGAGATCGAGGACAACCCGGACTACGAGTGGGATCTCGTCGCGACGGTCTACGGTGACGACGACGACACCAAGTCGTTCCAGGAGGCCCAGGGCCTGCTGCAGTCCTACCCGAACCTCAAGGGCATCATCTCGCCCACGACGGTCGGCATCGCGGCGACGGCTCGCTACCTCTCCACGTCGGAGTACAAGGGCAAGGTCGCGCTCGTCGGTCTGGGACTCCCGCCGCAGATGAAGGAGTACGTCAAGGACGGCACCGTCATCGGGTTCGCGCTCTGGGACCCGTCCGACATCGGCTACCTGACCACGTACGCGGCGAAGGCGCTGCTCGAGGGCACCATCACCGGCGCTGAGGGCGATGTCTTCGACGGCGGCAAGCTCGGTGAGTACACCGTCGGCAAGGACGGCCTCGTCGTTGTCGGCTCCCTGCTCGAGTTCAACGCCGAGAACATCGACGACTACGACTACATCTCGTTCTAGTCGATCTCTCTGGGGGCCGGTCCATCGGGCCGG
>CALRZA010000120.1:0-6208 GCA_943372535.1 Auritidibacter sp. Marseille-P8566 | reverse complement strand
GGAAGCCGACCGGGCGGGAGTCGTCGTCGTTGTCACTCATGCGGCGAGCCTAGCGGGATGCGAGCCCGAGCCGGGGTCGGACGTCGGCCGCGGGCACCGTCACGCCTACGGCGAACACCGGCCCATGCGCCATGTGGCGTGGCTAGAGTCGATTCATCGGTACCGATCCCGCCCGGTGCCCAAGGAGCGAAGAGACATGTTCGAGAGATTCACCGACCGCGCCCGTCGTGTTGTCGTCCTGGCCCAGGAAGAGGCCAAGATGCTCAACCACAACTACATCGGCACCGAGCACATCCTGCTCGGCCTGATCCACGAGGGTGAGGGTGTCGCCGCGAAGGCGCTGGAGTCCCTCGGCATCTCGCTCGACGCCGTGCGCGACCAGGTGCAGGACATCATCGGCCAGGGCCAGCAGCAGCCGACCGGGCACATCCCGTTCACGCCGCGCGCCAAGAAGGTGCTCGAGCTCTCGCTGCGCGAGGCCCTCCAGCTCGGCCACAACTACATCGGCACGGAGCACATCCTGCTCGGCCTCATCCGCGAGGGCGAGGGCGTCGCCGCCCAGGTGCTCGTGAAGCTCGGCGCCGACCTCAACCGCGTGCGCCAGCAGGTCATCCAGCTGCTCTCCGGTTACCAGGGCAAGGAGGCGGTCGCCGTCGGCGGGAACGACGCGACCCCCGACAAGGGCAGCCAGATCCTCGACCAGTTCGGCCGCAACCTCACGCAGGCGGCCCGCGACGGCAAGCTCGACCCGGTCATCGGCCGTGAGAAGGAGATGGAGCGGGTCATGCAGATCCTCTCCCGTCGCTCCAAGAACAACCCGGTGCTGATCGGTGAGCCCGGCGTCGGCAAGACCGCCGTCGTCGAGGGCCTTGCGCTCGCGATCGTGCGCGGGGATGTGCCGGAGACCCTCAAAGACAAGCAGCTGTACACGCTCGACCTGGGCTCGCTCATCGCCGGCAGCCGCTACCGCGGTGACTTCGAGGAGCGCCTCAAGAAGGTGACTAAGGAGATCCGCACCCGCGGTGACATCATCACGTTCATCGACGAGATCCACACCCTCGTGGGTGCGGGTGCCGCCGAGGGCGCAATCGATGCCGCGAGCATCCTCAAGCCGCTGCTCGCCCGCGGCGAGCTGCAGACGATCGGTGCGACCACGCTCGACGAGTACCGCAAGCACTTCGAGAAGGATGCC
The DNA here is from genome assembly GCA_943372535.1 of Auritidibacter sp. Marseille-P8566. Lineage (GTDB taxonomy): Bacteria > Actinomycetota > Actinomycetes > Actinomycetales > Microbacteriaceae > Rhodoglobus. The sequence continues at coordinate 5,016 of CALRZA010000120.1, read as the reverse complement.
GCGCTCGAGCGCCGCTTCCAGCCCGTGCAGGTGCACGAACCCTCGCTGCCCCACACGATCAACATCCTCAAGGGGCTGCGCGACAGGTACGAGTCGTTCCACAAGGTCTCGATCACCGACGGCGCGATCGTCGCCGCCGCGAACCTCGCCGACCGCTACGTGCAGGACCGCTTCCTGCCCGACAAGGCGATCGACCTGATCGACGAGGCCGGCGCCCGCCTGCGCCTCTCGATCCTCTCCGCCCCGCCGGAGCTGCGCGAGCTCGACGAGAAGATCGCCGAGGTGCGCGCTCAGAAGGAGGGCGCGATCGAGGATCAGGACTTCGAGAAGGCCGCGAGCCTTCGCGACGAGGAGAAGAAGGTGCTCGGCGAGCGCCTGCGCCTCGAGAAGCAGTGGAAGTCGGGCGACGTCGGCGCCACCGGCACGGTGGATGAGGGACTCATCGCCGAGGTGCTGGCCGCGGCCACGGGCATCCCCGTCTTCAAGCTCACCGAGGAGGAGTCGAGCCGGCTCATCTTCATGGAGAAGGCCCTGCACATGCGCGTCATCGGTCAGGAGGAGGCCATCTCGGTTCTCGCCAAGACCATCCGCCGCACGCGTGCCGGCCTCAAGGACCCGAAGCGCCCCTCGGGCTCGTTCATCTTCGCCGGCCCCACGGGTGTCGGAAAGACCGAGCTCGCCAAGGCGCTCGCGGAGTTCCTCTTCGACGACGAGAACGCGCTCATCTCGCTCGACATGAGCGAGTACGGCGAGAAGCACACCGTCTCGCGGCTGTTCGGTGCCCCTCCCGGGTTCGTTGGCTTCGAGGAGGGCGGCCAGCTCACCGAGAAGGTGCGCCGCAAGCCGTTCAGCGTGGTGCTGTTCGACGAGATCGAGAAGGCGCACCCCGACATCTTCAACTCGCTCCTGCAGATCCTGGAGGAGGGACGCCTGACGGATGGCCAGGGTCGCGTCGTCGACTTCAAGAACACCGTCATCATCATGACGACCAACCTCGGCACGAAGGACATCACGGGTGGCCCCGTCGGCTTCCAGATCGAGGGCGACACACAGACGAGCTACGACCGCATGCGCGGCAAGGTCGTCGAGGAGCTCAAGAAGCACTTCAAGCCCGAGTTCCTCAACCGTGTCGACGAGACGATCGTCTTCCCGCAGCTGACGAAGGAGGAGCTCCTCCAGATCGTCGACCTCTTCATCAAGCGCCTCAGCGACCGCCTCATGGATCGCGACCTCACGGTCGAGCTCACGGTGCCCGCCAAGGAGCAGCTCATCAAGGTCGGGTTCGACCCCGCCCTCGGTGCGCGACCGCTGCGCCGCGCGGTGCAGCACGAGGTCGAGGATGCCCTGAGCGAGAAGATCCTGCACGGCGAGCTGAACGCGGGCGACCACGTGCACGTCGACTTCGTGGACGGCAAGTTCGTCTTCACGACCGGCCGCCAGGCCGGACTCGAGGAGAAGGAGCCGGCCGCCGTCGAGGCGTAACCGTACTGCGGGCGAGCGCGCTGGAGCTGGGAGCGAAGGCCATTTCTGGCCTTCGCCGCGACGCCAGCGCCGACGACCGTCCCGGTCGGCGGTTGCGGCTCCAGCGCGTACCTGGACACCTATAGGCTCCCGCTGTGATCAGCCGCCCGCGCCGCATCATCGTGCCGCAGTACGCGCCGCCGCGAAACCTCACCGTGATGGCCGCCGCCGAGCTCGTGGGGGAGCCGCGCCGGGCGGTTGCAGCCCAGCTCATCGATCTCGCGGTGCGCCGCGCCATTGAGGTCTCCCGGCCCGCCGAGCCGTCCCGCCGACGGATGTTCGACATCCGGGTGCTGATGGATCCGTCCGAGCTCCGACCCGACGAGGCCGCGCTCGTGCGTGCGGTTCTCGTGCCCACCTCGGCCCGGGTCGGTGACTCGGTGACGATCGCCCGCCGCACCGAGAGGGCTCGGGCCGAACGCATCCGCGATGCTCACCGCCAGGCCGCGGCGAGGCTGGTCGTGGGCGGATTCGCGACCCAGGCCCCCTGGATCCAACGGATCTGGCGCCGCACCCCGCTGACCCCGACGGCAGCGGCCGAGCCGCTCATCGACCACCTCTGGGGGCTGCGCGACTATCTCGATCTGGCCGAGAAGGATCGCCTCGCATTCCTCCAATCGCCTGAAGGAGCTCTTCGTCGCGAGGCGCTCGATGGGCGCTCGGTGTTCCAGCTCAACGAGCGGCTGCTGCCCTACGCGGTGATCTTCGGGATGCAGGACCGGTGGGCGAGGGAGCTCGAGCTCACCGCGGAGCAGTCCGCGTCGATCGGGGCCGTCGACGTCGACGCGCTCGCCGTTCTCGACGTGCTCGACGGTCTCTCGACTCTCGCGGACGCCGCCGATGCGCTCGACGGCCTCGGCTCCTTCTTCGGCGGCCTCGGGGATGCCCTGGCGAACATCGACCTCGACATCCCGTTCGACATCGGGCTCTAGCGCGCGCTGCGGTGAGTCGACACGCGCCGCCTGGCTCACGAAACGTTCCGGCGGATGCGGACGATCTCTTGACGTCAAGACAACGTCCGGATCCGCCAGAACGAATCGGATGCACTGCTGTCCCTCCGGGAGTAGCGCGCTGGAGACCGACGCTCCAGACGGGCGTCGGCGCAGGCGTCGCAGCGAAGGCCAGAAACGGCCTTCGCCCCCAGCTCCAGCGCGCCCAACCAGCGATAGCGTGATCCCGTGAGCTCCTTCTCCGTGCGCCGGGCGCGCACGCCCGACATCCCCGGCATCCAGCGGCTGGTCGAGCCGCTCGCGGCCCAGCGCATCCTGCTCGGAAAGGATCGCGTCGTGCTCTACGAGGCGGTGCAGGAGTTCCGCGTCGCCGAAGACGAGGCAGGCCGCATCATCGGCTGCGGCGCCCTGCACGTCATGTGGGAGGACCTCGGCGAGGTGCGCACGCTCGCCGTGACCGCCGACTGGCTCGGCAAGGGCGTCGGCCACGCCATCCTCGAATCGATCGAGGCGGATGCCGCCGAGCTCGGTCTCAGCCGCCTCTTTTGCCTGACGTTCGAGACGGGCTTCTTCGGCCGCCACGGCTTCGAGCCGATCGAGGAGCGCATCGTCGACGCAGAGGTGTTCGCCCAGCTCGCGCTCTCGCCCGACGAGGGTGTCGCCGAGTTCCTCGACCTCTCGCGCGTGAAGCAGAACACGCTCGGCAACTCGAGGATGCTCAAGACCCTGCGCTAGCGCGGCGAAAGCCGGCCCACGCCGGCCCGCGACACCGCTCCAGCTCGAGACACTCCGCCGCGCCACCGGCCCGCGCCGGATGCCCGGCTTACCCTTGCGGTATGTCGACGTTCCGTTCTCCCGTCGGCCCGCAACCGGCGCGGGTCTACTGGCGCCGTCGGCTCGTCGTGCTGTTGGGCCTCATCGCGGTCGTCGTGATCATCGTGCTCATCGTCGTGCGTCCCGGATCCGGCGCGCCCGCCCCGACCCCCTCGACGACACCGACCGCCGGGGCGGTGGATGCCGCCACGGGCGAGACCGAGGCCGGCGGCGAGTGCGACCCGGCCACGCTCACCGTCGAGGCCATCACCGACGCAACGAGCTACGAGGCCGGGGTCATGCCGCAGCTCTCGTTCACCCTCAAGTCGCGCGAAGCGGAGCCATGCACCGTCGAGGCGGGTTCTGATCTGCAGGAGTTCCGCATCACGAGCGGCGAGGAGGTGATCTGGTCGTCGCGCGACTGCCAGACCGCCGAGCAGCCCGCCGTGATCACGCTGCAGCCCGGTGTTCCGCTGCAGAGCCCGGCGATCCCGTGGGACCGCACGCGCTCCGCGCCCGACACCTGCGATGTGGCGCGCGAGCCGGTCACCGCCGGCGGGGCCAGCTACCACCTCACGGTGATCGTCGGCGACCTCGAGTCGGCCGAGACCAAGCAGTTCCTGCTGTTCTGACCGTGACCGTGTCGACTCTGCGCCGTGCGAGCCTGATCACAGCGGCGGTGCTCCTGCTTGCCGGCTGCACGACCGCGCCGCCCGTGGCGAGTCCGACCGCTGCGCCCACACCCCGCCCGACGGTGACCTCAAGCCCTGAGTCGGCCCCGGCGCCGAGGTTCGACGTCGACTGCGACGCCCTCGTCGATGAGGACGCGATCGCCGCGACGTTCGATGTCACCGGTGCGCTGACCGAGTGGCGTCCCCCGCTCGGCGGCATCGCGACGACGTTCACGACGCGCGGCGACTTCGCCGTGCTGCAGGCCGGCGCTCTGGTCTGCGAGTGGGGCGTCGCCGACAGCGCCGACCCGTCGCTCGTCGTGCAGGTGCTGCCGGCATCCGCCGATCTGAGCGGTCTCGGCGACGCGATCCTGTCCAGCCCGATCGCGCCCGGTGCCCGCGAGTCGTGCGGGGAGCGGGACGACCTGTTCGGCTGCGCCCTCTGGGTGCCGGTCGCGACCGGCACCGTCGTCGTCGCCGTGGCCAGCCCGGCGGCGACCGACGCGCTCGGGTCGTTCACGGAGGACGCCCGCACGCTGGCCTCGCAGATCGCCGGTGTCGTTGCGGCCAGTGTGGTCGCCCCGCTGTGGGAGCCCGCGGGGGCGCCGCTCGCGGCCCCGGCATCCTGTTCCGGGCTCATCGAGGACGGCAGTCGCCTCGCCGCCCTCGGCACCCTGACCGGGGATGCGACGCTCAGCTCGATCGTCGACCCGCTCGCCCGCGGGGCCCTCGCCGAGGTGGGCGGCCTCGCCTGCACATGGAGCGGCGAGCAGGGGCTGCTCGAGATCGTCATGCTGCCGGGCGGCGCATGGGCGTGGGACGAGTTCGCCCCCCGCACGACCGAGTCCATCGAGTTCACGCCGCGCGACGGGCTCGGTGACCAGGCGGTCACGGCGGTCGGTCAGAGTGAGGCCCTCGTCGACGTGCTCGCGGGCGGAACCTGGCTGAGCATCCGCGGCGACACCGATGACGTCGAGCAGCTCGTCGAGGTGGCCCGCGCCGTGCTCGAGGGTGTCGGCTGGGTTCAGTAGCGGCATCCGCTGGCAGACTGAGGGCGTGCC
>CALRZA010000119.1:0-6225 GCA_943372535.1 Auritidibacter sp. Marseille-P8566 | reverse complement strand
ACGCGATCTCGGAGAGCGAGGCGACGCCGTCGGCGACGACCTGCGCGAACAGCGCGGCGCCGATCTCGGCGCTCGCCTGCGTCGGGTCGCCGATCACGCCGGAGGGCCCGAAGTCGTTCGACACCCAGCCGAACGCCACGGCGCCGCCGTTGAACTTCACGCGCTCGAGGTCGACGAGCGACTCGGGCACGGCGCGCTCGGCGAGCGAGAGGTCGACGAGGTCCGGTCGCACGTGCATGAGCAGCGAGGTCTCGCCGTGGCCGCCGTGGATGCCGAAGCCGTGCTCGTGCTCGGCCGCATCCACCCCCACATTCATGAGGAAGGTGTGCAGCCCGGTCAACCGACGGATCTCGCGCAGCGCGACCTGCAGGAGGGCGATGTTGCCGCCGTGCCCGTTGAGGAACACGAGCGTGCGGGCGGGGGTGTTCGCCACTGACTGCCCGATCTCGCGCACGGTCGCGAGCAGCGTCTCGGCGCTCACCCAGATCGTGCCCGGCGCCCAGTGGTGCTCGTCGCTCTTGGTGTAGCCGAGCGGAGGCAGGCGCCACACGTCGAGCCCGGCAGCGACCGCGGCCTCGACGGTCGCGCGGCTCACGTGATCGGCGAGCAGCAGGTCGGTCGCGAGCGGCAGGTGCGCTCCGTGGTGCTCGATCGCCCCGGTCGGCACCACGACGATCGACGACGCCGTGAGCGTGGATGCGACGGCCGGCCCCGAGAGCTCGGCCAGTTCGCGCGTCACACCTGGCTCCCGGTCTGGATCGGCGGCTTGGCCTCGAGCTTGCCGGGGTTGAGCAGGTTGCCCGGGTCGGTCGTGGCGGCGTGCGCGAGCGTGCGCTCCGGCTCGTAGTCGACGTACCACTGGTGCGGGTTGTGGTAGCCGACGCCCAGGGCCTCCAAGCGAGCAAAGCCCGCGTAGACGTCCTCCGCGCTCGTGTAGACGCCGGCGAGCATCCCGATCGGTCGGCCCTTCTGAGCCTCGATGTGCAGCATGCCGCCCGGGTAGACCGCGTGCACCTCGTCGATGCGGTCGACGAGCTCGTCACCCGCGACCTCCACGTGGAAGTAGGTGCCGGGGTGCGTCTTCTGCAGCCATTCGATGGGGTGGTTGTAGCTGAGCATGCTGATCTTCATACTCGCCTGCGGGCCCTCGCGCACGTCTTCGATCCGACCTCCGGCTTCGACGACGAGGCGGGTCGCCTCCTCGAGCGACGCGATGTCGAGGATCGCGCGCAGGCTCGCCCGGTCGCGCGGGATCGCCGGGTCGGTCGGCAGCGCGTTGGCGAGGATCGGCAGATCGGCCGAGACCAGCCGCGGGGTGGGCTCGAGATCGGCGAACGGGCGGATCACGCTGAGCGCCTGCTCGAAGGTGTCGAAGCTCGCGTAGAAGCCGCGCCAGTCCTGCAGCGGCTCGAGCTTCACGGTGGCGCGGGCGATGATGCCGGCCGTGCCGTAGTTGTGGATGTAGGGCTCGGCATCCACTCCCTCCACGTGCACGAGGGTCGCATCAGGCACGGCGTGCACGACGTCGAGGGCGAGCACGAACCCCTGGTGCAGCATGCCGTGCGCGATGGACCCCGTGCCGCCGGAGCCGCCCGAGAGGAACCCGCCGAGCGTGGACTGCGCGGTCGACGGGTACATGAGCACCTGCTGTCCCGCCTTGTTGGCGGTGGTCTCGACCATGACCATCGTCGTGCCGGCCTCGGCCGTGAGGAAGCCGTCGCCGACCTCCGTGATCGCGCGGGCGCGGGTCATGTCGAGCACGAGTCCCCCCGACATCGGGATGCCCTGGCCGTAGTTGCCGGTGCCCTTGCCCCGCGGGGTGATCGGCACGCCGTGGCGCACGGCGGCGCCCACGACGATCGCGATCTGCTCGGCCGACTCCGGGTAGGCCACGAGGTCGGCGAACCCGAGCGGCAGCTGCTCGGCGATGACGGGCGACATGCGGGCGCCATCCACCGAGGCGCGCTCGCGGGCGGCGATCTCGAGGGTCACGTTCTTCTCGCCGATCAGGTCGCGGAGCTCGGCGGCGAGGGCCTCGACGGCGTCAGTCATGGGTGGTGCCTTTCGGTGATCGTGCGGTCGTCAATGCATGACCATTCCGCCGGTGACGTTGATCGCCTGACCGGTGAGGTAGGTCGCGTCGGGGCTGGCGAGGAAGAGCGCCACACCCGCGACGTCGCCGGGTTCGCCGAGGCGACCGAGCGGGGAGTACGAGCTCCACTCGTCGATCATCTCCTGCGTGCGGGTGGCCGCCCCCATCTCGGTGAGGATGTAGCCGGGGCAGAGCGCGTTGGCGGTGATGCCGTGCGGGCCCCACTCGATCGCGGCCTGGCGGGTGAGGGCGACGACGGCGGCCTTGGACGCGGGGTAGGCGCCTTCGCCGGCTCCGCCCTTCTTCGCGGCCATGCTCGCCAGGTTGATGATCGTGCCGCGCACCTCGTGCGCCAGCATCCACCGCACGCAGACCTGCATCGTCGTGAGCATCGCGCGGGTGTTGATCGAGAACGTCTCGTTCCACTCCTGCACCGTCAGGTCGAGAAGCGGAGTGAAGCGCAGGATGCCCGCGCTGTTGACGAGGATGTCGACGCCCCCGAGGGCCTCGACGGCCGCGCTCGTGGTGGCGGCCGTGGCCACCGGGTCGAGAAGGTCCACCTCGTGGAACCGGCCGCCGATGATGGCGGCGTGGGCTTCGCCCTCCGGGGCGAGGCGGTCGAGGATGCACACCTGCGCACCCTCGACCGCGAAGCGGGCGGCGATCTCGCCGCCGATCCCGCGAGCCCCGCCCGTGACGATCACGCGCTTGCCGGCGAGGCGGGCAAGGGGTGACGTCACGGGCGGGGTCATGGGGTGAGGGTCGAGCCGGTCGGCTAGAAGCCGATGGACGGGTCGACGAACTCGTTGGTGTAGATGTCCGACGGCACGAGACCCTCCTTGACCGGCAGGCCGGCCTCGGTGTAGATCGGCACCACGATGTCGAACAGCTCCTGAACGCGGGCGTCGTCGAGGTTGCCGAGCGTGTCATCGGGGCCGTTGGCCGCGATGCCGTCGTTCAGCTGGGTCTCGACCGAGTACTCGGCGACACCGGCGGAGTAGACCCAGCCCGTGTCGTACTCCTCGACCAGCACGAGCACGAGCTCGTTGGTGGCGGCCGGGTCGGCGTAGTAGTCGACCGTGGCCTGCTGCAGCACGGGCACGAGGGCCGTGAGGCACTCTGCGTACTCGGTGATCGCCTCAGGCTTGACCGACATGACGGCGGCGTACTTGGGGTAGCCCGCGTCGTTGATCAGCTGGTACGCGACCGGCTTGCCCCACTCGGCGACCTCGTTCTCGTAGATGTACGGCTCGGCCGAGGCGAAGCCCTGCTGAGCGACCTTGCCACCCTCGCTCACGAACACGGCGGGGGTGCCGTCGTACGTCGAGTCGATCTGCTCGGCCGTCAGCACACCGCTGCCGACGAAGTAGTCGATGTAGGTGCCGCCGGGGAAGACGCGGATGGTCGCGCCCGCCTCACCGAGGCCCGCGATGTCGGTGACATCCGGGTAGGTCTCCGGGTCCCACATGAGCATCTGCGGGTCCTTCTCGAGCGGAGCGAAGACACCGACGGTCGGCAGGTCGCCCGAGTGGGCGATCGCCTCGTCGTTGCCGACGTACGCCATGAAGATCGAGTCGTCGGCGTACATCTGAGCGTTCGGCTGCGAGAAGCCGATCGCCGGTCCACCCGAGGCGATCGTGACGTCGACACCGGTGTACTCGCCGCTGGCCAGAAGCGGGCCCGTGACGGTCTTGGCGTCGGAGTCGATCGTGTAGGTGTCACCCAGCAGCTGGTACAGGTGGCCGTGCTCGGCCTCCGGGTTCCAGTCGGTCTGGATCTTGATGTCGGCCGGGCAGCCGGCGGCGGCGAGGTCGATCGCGCCGATGGTGAGCTCCTCGGTGGTCCCCTCCTCGGCGGCCGGGGTCGAACAGGCGGCGAGCGTCATCGAACTGGCCACGAGGCCGGTCACGATGAGCGCCTGGGTGCGGGTGATGCGCATTGGTGCTCCTTCTGTGTGGGGGTGGTGCAGGGGGGTCAGGGAGGTTGCTGTGCCCTGCGCGACGCTGCGCTGGAGCTCCGGTGGATCCGCGGGCGGATCAGCCGAAGTCGTACCACTTGCCGACGGCTCGACGGGCGAGCCATCCGAAGAAGGTGAAGATGACGACGCCGAACAGGGCGGCGACGATGACGGACGCGAAGAGCTCAGGCGACTGCAGGCGCGACTGGTACTTCGCGATGAGCGAGCCGATGCCGGGGGTTCCGCGCTGGAAGAAGAAGTCGCCGACGATCGCGCCGACGACCGAGAGGCCGGCCGAGATGCGCATGCCCGCGAAGATCGCCGGGGTCGCGGTCGGGAACTCGAGCTTGGCCAGGATCGTCCAGCGCGAGGCGCCCTGCAGCTTGAACAGCTCGCGCTGCGACCGGTCGACCGACTGCAGGCCGAAGAGGGTGTTGGAGACCATCGGGAAGAGCGCGATGAGCACGCAGACGATCACGCGGGCCGCGAAGTCGTAGCCGAACCAGAACCCGATGAGCGGCACGACCGCGAGGATCGGGATCGACTGCAGGATGACCGCGTACGGGAACAGCGAGCGCTCCACCCAGCGGGCCTGGCTCATCGCGATGGCCCAGAGCACGCCGATCGCGATCGCGATGGCGAGCCCCACGAGGGCGACCGTGGCCGAGTTCCAGAGGGCTTCAGCGACATCCGCCCGGGTCTTCTCGTCGCCGAAGACGCCGAAGACGACGTGCGGCGCCGGGAGAAGGAACCGGCGGTCGGGGTCGAGGATGACGAGCGCGACGAGGTACCAGACACCCACCACGAGAGCGAGCACCGCCAGCGGCGGGCCCCAGATCGCGATGCGGCCGGTGCGGCGGCGCTTGCGCACCACGGGCAGTTCGTCCTCGGGGAGGGTGATGACGTCAGGGGCGGGAGTCGACATCAGGCGTGTCCTTCCCGAAGCGCGTGCGAGACTTCGCCGACGAGGTGCGCGAACTCCCCCGTGAAGCGGATCTCCGGGTCGCGCGGCATGTCGAACGGCACCTCGAAGGTGTCGACGATCTTGCCCGGGCGGCCCGACATGACGATGACCTTGGTCGAGAGGTACACCGCCTCGCTCACCGAGTGCGTGATGAACAGGCCGGCGAACTGCTTCTCGGTGAAGAGCTTGATGAGCTCGTCGTTGAGGCGCTCGCGCGTGATCTCGTCGAGGGCGCCGAACGGCTCATCGAAGAGGAAGATCTCGGGGTCGAGGGTGAGCGAGCGCGCGAGCGACGTGCGCATCTTCATGCCGCCCGAGAGCGCCTTGGGCAGGTGCTTCTCGAAGCCGTGCAGGCCGACGAGGTCGATCGCCTCCTTGGCCTTCGCGGCGCGGGCGGCCTTCGGCGTGCCGTGCAGCTCGGCAAGCAGCTCGACGTTGGCCTGCACCGAGCGCCAGGGCAGGAGCGTCGCATCCTGGAAGACGTAGCCGATGCGGTTCGTGGCGAGGTCGACCGTGCCGTGCGAGGCGGTCTCGAGTCCCGACGCGATGCGCAGCAGCGTCGACTTGCCGCAGCCCGAGGGTCCGACGACGGTGACGAACTCGCCGCGCTTGACGGTGAGGTCGACGCCGGAGAGCGCGACCGTGCCATCCGGGAACGTCATCGCGACGTCGCGGAAGTCGAGCAGGGTGTCGGTCGCGGTGGCGACGGGGGCGGTGATGGACACGGCGGTCAGCTCGCTTCGAGGATCGGGGAACGGACGGGCAGAACGGCGGCGGTTTCGCTCAGCACCGTCGTGCGGGAGACGAGAGCGCCGGCGTGGATGACGTAGCGGTCGGCCGAGGCCCCTGCGATCACCTCGGAGAGGGTTGTGCCGCGCACGGCGAGCAGTTCGGCGCGGGCCCCGACCGAGACACCGGCGCGAGGCAGCGCCATGACGGAGCGAGCTCCGTCGGTCACGGCGGTGAGCGCCTCGGCGAGCGAGAGGTGCCCCGCCGTGACGAGCAGTGACGCCGTCTCGAGCGCATCGCTGCGCCCGACGGGATTGAACGGATCGCGCACGTTGTCGGCGCCGGCCCCGACGCGGGCACCCGCATCGAGGAGTGGACGCAGGGCTGTGAGGCCACGGGGAGTGGACACCGGGTTCTCCCAGCCCTGCAGGTAGAGGTTGGTGATGGGCAGCGAGACGATGCCGATGTCGCTGGCCACCACCG
>CALRZA010000118.1:0-6253 GCA_943372535.1 Auritidibacter sp. Marseille-P8566 | reverse complement strand
CAGCAGCACCGCGGGGCCGGTCGCGCGCCCGGCGACCAGCTCGCGGATGATGAGCACGATCGACACCTGCGTCATGGCGGCCAGGCCGAGCGCGAGCGCGACGGAGATCCACTTCGACCACGTCGTCTCGCGGTTGAGCCGACGAGGGTTGACGGCGAGCAGCGGTACGAGGATCACGGCCCCGATCGCCGGCACCAGCCACGCGGGAGTCACCCTCACCGTGTCGGGAAGCAGGGCGTGGATGCCGAGGGCCGCGACCGTGAACGCGACGACCGGCCAGCGGTGCTCGGTTCGCTGCGCGCTCTCGACCATGCGCCGAGTGTATGCCGGTACCATGGTCGAGCGTCATCCCGGCGAGCCGGGAGACGGGCCTTTAGCTCAGTTGGTAGAGCGCCACGTTTACACCGTGGATGTCATCGGTTCGAGCCCGGTAGGGCCCACGTGAGGTGATCGCGGCCGGAGGTCGCGAGCGGCTCACGTTTGGTTGCACAGTGCGAGAAGCGCTTGCTGGGCCCACGGAGCCGGTTCCGGCGCGTTGCGCAGCAACGGGACGGCCGTGCGACGGGGAGTCGAGCCCGGTAGGGCCCACTTAAGAAAAGAGCGTGGTCAGAGGGCTATTTCGTATCGGCAACTCTGATGATGTGCGGCGGTTCTCGAGCTTCGGCGCGCTGCGGCTTCGGTCGGACAAGTCGAGTTCCTCTTCATGTAGCGTCACGCTGTCTTCCCCGCGCGCAGCGCGGGCTACTTCGATGCGCCAGTCACCAGCATCAGCAGCGTGTCAGTTGCTGACGACAGGAGTGCTGTGCCCAGTGCTGCGCCGGCTGCGACGACCAACCCTGAGCTCCAAACAACGAAGCGATTGACGCTGTAGATGTCCCCGATCCGGTCAAGGCTGAGGCCTGCCGAGCGTAGCGACCTTACGTCGAAGGCAAACCCCACGCAAACGAACACCGTGACAATTTGGAGAACGCGTAGCAGCAGTACCTGTTGGAGGGCAGCGGACCACTCGAAGGGGATCAAGATGACCACCGACTCGGTAAGCACGAGGGCCCCCGCCATCAAAAGTCCCTTAGTGATGCCTCGATTCCCGCGCAGAACAGGGAAAAGAAACCCGAAAGCGAATCCGTAGATCGGGAACCCTAGGCCGATCACAGTGTCGAGCGTTCGGGCGAGCACCGACGGACCACTGGCATCATCCGCAAGCCCCAGGAGGTACCCCACAGGATCGAGTGCGAACGGCATACCAGCGAGGGTCGCAATCACTGCCCCGAAACCTCCCCTTCGCAATGCGGCGGCAGGCGTGCCACCCCAGCCCATCGCTCCTGAAGTGACCGGCTCTCCGACGAACTGCACTTTGGCGATCTTCGCCTTCGTCGCCTCTAGCTCGACTGCTGGCACGGAACCCGACGCGATGGACCTTCGCACCGCGCTCCAGTAGTCGCTGTCCATCCGGCGCAATCCGATTGCCTTGACGAAGGAGCGTACTTCGCTGCCGATTGCTTTGTCCGCTGGCGCATGCCACCTGCTGTCGGCATCACGTTGGAGCAGTAGGAGCGAGAGCAGCGAAGCCCCAAGCAGCATCGACAGCGGAATGCCTACGAATGTGGTGGGACGGAAAAGCAGTAGGACCCCGACGAAGAACAGGCCATGTCTTGTCCAAGTTCCGAGCTCACGACCTGCCCTCGCGAGGCCAACGACGAGGAGCACAGCCAAGGCGATCCGGATGGCATCGACGAATAGGTCGTTCAGGTCCCACACGTCATTGAGCGCAAGCAGTTCGTTGGGCCGTCCCACTCGTGGACCCGTAGTTGCAATGGCGAGCCCAGCCACACCAAGAATCACCCAGCGTTTCGTGCCGGGGCTCGTGCTGATGACGCGCATGACCGCCGCGGCAAGCGCGCACAGCGTGGCAGCCAGCACCGCGACAACTATTACGTGGCCCGCAATGTCGGCCCGCCAGTCGCCAAGGATAGAGGTGAGGGCGATGAAAGCAGTGCTCACGGCGCCGGCGGCCAGACCACCAAACAACGAAAGACGCCCCCCAAACCCGAGAATGACGAGGACAGCGCCAGCGACGATCGCAACTACTCCGACCAGGCCCGCCCCCTCGACTATCTCAGCGTCGTAGCGCATATCGATCGCGGGGGCCGCGCCGAGGAGCCACGAAAGCCCCACACCCACGGCCGCGACAGTCGAAAGCGCGACGAGCAGAGCGGCTCGAGGCCGTCGGTCACTCGCGGCGCGATGATCGAAGTGGAGGCTCCATGCCCAAGCGACAACGATCGAGATTACCGCCGTAGGCGGGTTTCCTGCCGCGATGAGGAAGGTATTGAGAGTGGACTCTATGCCCCGGTCAAATAAAGGGAGAATCAGCGGCTTGAGAACAGACACGAAGAAAACAGGAAGAAATCCGAGCGCCGTGAAGAGGGTGAGTGCACCGACGAGCGGGCCGAGTCGGGTCCACGGCGCAGGCGTATGGGGCTCGTCCCACACATCGGGCCGCCGCCGCCTCTGAAGCACACCGATGAAGATTATCCAGATCAATGCAATCCACAACGACGAGCCGAGGTACCGGTCTACCCAGTTGCCCGCGATGCTCGTCGGTGCAAGTTCACCTGTGATCGACGTACTGGATGCAATGAAACCAATCTCCATGGAGGTCGGGACCGAAGAAACCCGATAGTTGGTGCCTGCGACGGTGATCGTCGAGACGCTCGTCGCTGATTGTGAATCGACAAGCCTGCTCGGTCGTGCGGTGATAATGCTCCAAGATTCGGACGCGGTTACTAACAAGCGCGACGGGGTTTCTGGGGGAGTGCTGTACTTCAATAGGTAGGGGCCGTCGCCCGTTCTCAGCAGCGCCGAGACGTACTGCAACTCGATTGTCGCCGGATCACTTCCGGCGCGAGTCACCGTGAATGGTGTGGGCGTGAGGGCTACGTACCCGTTCTCGGTGGAAAGCTCGAGTTTGCCGAACGCGAAGTCTAGGTAACTCGGGTTCTCACGTAGTAGGTCGATCGTGTCTTCGCTGAGTAGCGGGTCTGATCCGTCGAGCGTAATCGTTTGTGTGACGATGACCCGCGCGTCGATGCTCGCAATAAGCGTTAGCTCTCGATCGGGACCCGCTGTCGACTCGCTCACGTCCGAGAAGCGTAGGTCTGTTGGAGGGCGGAGTCCGCTCAGAAGCGCATCGGATGCCCCGGTCACGCCAACGCCGCCGAGCAGGGCGAGCAGGACCCCAACGACGACCACGAGTGTCCGGACGACCACCGGCGCGGCCACGAAGGGTGACTTCATGGGCCGAACGTAGCAGTAATCGAGTCGGATTCGACTAATTGTGGAGGCCAACTATCCATTCAGCCCGCGCCAAGAGCTCATCGAATGTAATGATTTCTGGCTCCTGAACGTGGCGGCGATGCAGCTCGAAAGAACTGATCTTCTCAGGATGATGACCGCCCGACTCGTTCAAGAACTCCGACAGCTGCCCCACGACCAAGAACGCGCGAGGGCGGATCAGGTAGGAGACGCCGTCTGGGTCGTCGAATCCTGATTCGGTTCGGCTCTGCAGTCGCGCACCGATGTCTCCTACCGCTCTTTGCACAGTCACCTGGCTTTGGGAAGTGCCGCCGGACAACTCCGCTGATGGCGACCAGACTCCCGGTCGGTATTCGTCGTTTCGGAGGAGAGGTGTCCGATGATGCTTGATTTCAGCGAACACGATTGACTTGACGACTCCAGCGGTCCTGAGTAAGGCGTCAGACCTCTTGCCGACGCGATCAAGGGCGTGGCCGGCAACTACTTGCTCGAGTCGCGTGGGCGACCATGATGTCAAGAGTTGCGCACCTAATCCCGCCCCGAGTAGCCATGGGTTCTCCTGGAAGAACGCCTGCCAAACAGACTCTGGTCCACGGTTAACGGGGACCCTTTGATCGAAGTAGTCGTTGTCCGAGAGAAGGCGGCGAAACTCCTCGACCACTGCCCGTCGCCCAGCGAGAGCGATTACATCCTTTGCATCCGCGTCATTCTCGATCAGCGTTCGCATTGCTTCCACATGTTGCCCGTAGACGAGCTCAGCGCTTTCGGGCCGATTGAGTAGATCTGCAATCAATGCGTCGTCGAGCCTGGTTCCCGAATCGACGCCGTCCGGCTCAACCAGCTCGAGATGCTGCATGAATTTCATCAACCGGATTGCATCGTCGCGTCGTAGTCTCATCACATCCTTGACAAGCCCTGTGGAACCAGGCGGCGGGACTCGCTGAATCCATAGGTCCACGAGCGCACCGGCTTCGCGTGATACGAGTACTTTAATCTGTGAACGGCTGCCTTGAACGCCCGTCACGAGCCATTCCTCACCGTCGCGAGTCAACTTCGTGGCACTTCCGTCGTCGTCAAACACTTGGTAAACGAACCTGCTCGGCTGGCCCAGATCTGTCGAGAACGTGTTGCGGTTTGCGAAGGTCTTGGAAGTGTAGAGGCGGCTACTCAACCGGCCCTGCGCGAAGCCTGTTTCAGTCTGAGGCGCTTCGGTGTAGGACTCAAAGTCCCATTCTTCATCGGGCATCCTGCCTGCTCTCGGTAGGTCAAGCTGAAGGAGGTCAGAACCGTTCCAGTGAGGGAAACGTTACATCCGTAGTAGCGAGTCACCATCACTTTCAACCTTGAGTCTCCGCGATCAAGGCGGTCGGGGTTAGCCGCAAATGGCCGTGAAGGACCGCAGCGGCAACCCAGCCAAACGCAGAGAACTACGCCGGATCAGGGGGCGCCGGACCCTTGGACTTCCACATTTACACCGTGGATGTCATCGGTTCGAGCCCGGTAGGGCCCACACGGCTGGTTGCGGCGGTAGCGTCGTCCCATGACCGAGTTCGAACTCCACCGCCTCTGGTCCCGCGCTCGCGGGCACATCATCGTGTCGCAGCTCGCCCCCACGGCGCTGCTCGGCTTCACGGTCTGGCTGGGGATGACCGGGCTGGGGGAGGCGTCGCTGACCGTGCGCGTCGCGGCGGCGGGGATTCTGTTGGCGTCGGGGATCCTCGGCGCTCTCGCGCAGTACTCTTCGGCGGCCGAGGCGCAGGCGGTGGCGGCTGAGCTGACGGCATCCGCTGCCGACGGGCCGCTCGCGCGCCGGGTGGTGGCCCACGCTCCGTGGCTCGCAGTCGTCAAGTACGTGACCCCGGCGGTCTTCGTCGTGGTCTTCGTGGCGTTGCTCGTGGAGTTGTTCTTCTAGGAAGCAGAGAGTCCGCTCAGGAAGATCTCGAGCGCCCGACGATAGTTGTCATCGCTCGTGTACGCGCCGAGACCACTGCGCTCGTCGTTGCCGTTCGTCCTGACGATGAAGGCCATTCCGCCGTAGGTCAGCGCGAGGATGCCGCTGAAGGCGGCGATCGCGTCTGACCCGGTGATGCCGCCACGCGCGAGGATCGCAAGGTAGCGCTCGCCGATCGCCGTCGCGCCCGCTCCGGGCGACGGACTCTCGAAGAGGGGCAGCACCGCCCAGGGGTGCTCCGCGAGCAGCCGGGAGTGCGCGAGGGCGAGCTCCCGCAGTTCATCGAGCCAGTCGGCCGGCTGCGGCCAGTCGATGCGCTGCAGCACCGTGTCGAGCAGGGCATCCACGAGGTCGTCCTTGGTGGGGAAGTAGCGGTAGAGCGCCATCGGTGACGCCGCGAGCTCGGTCGCGACCGCCCGGATGGTCAGCGGGTCGCCGCTTCTCGCCGCCACGATCTCGGCAGCAGCGAGGATCTCGGCGGGGGTGAGGGAGCCGCGACTGCGGCGGGGACGAGAGGGTTGCAACTCCATGACGTACATTGTACGCTATCCAATAACGTACAAAGTAAACTAACGAAAGGTCCCCATGTCCCCCCTCCGTTGGGCCGCCACGATCGTCGGCTTCCCCCTCGGCGGCCTCGCCGCCATCACCGTCGCCAGCACGACTGCTGGTCCTCTCGCCGCTGCCCTCGCAGGCCTCATCGCTGGCGCGATCCTCGGGCTTGGGCAGTGGCTTGCCCTGCGCCCCGACGTCTCCATGTGGTGGATCGCCGCTACGTCCATCGGTCTGGCGGTCGGCGGTGCCGCCGCCACCGCGGTGACGTCGGCCGCCTCTGATCTCGGCAGCCTCGGGCTTTTCGGTGCGATCTCCGGTGCCGCCGTCGGCGTCGCGCAGGGGGTCGTGCTCGGCGCTCGCCGCCTGCTCGTGTGGGCGCCGACCGTGAGCCTCTCGTGGGCTGCGGCCTGGCTCATCACCACCCTCGTGATC
>CALRZA010000117.1:0-6351 GCA_943372535.1 Auritidibacter sp. Marseille-P8566 | reverse complement strand
GTCGTAGAGCCAGGATAGCTGTGCCGGCGAGAGATAGCCGGCCTCGGTCGGGTCGCCGAGTTCGAGGGGGTAGAGCAGAGCGCACTGGAAGTAGGCCCGATCCAGGAGGGTCGCGCCCGTGCCGTCGACGAAGGTCGCGCCCTGATCCGGGACCGCCCCGGGCGGAAGGGCCGCGAGCGCGCACTCGGTGCGCACCGCGTCGGCATCCGCCAGCGCCACCTCGGCGATCGGCTCGATCTCGGGCATCGGCTCGGCCGGGAACATGGCGAACCACCACTGCTCGTTCTCCGCGGCCCGGATCTCGCGCACTTCGGCGGTCGTGAGTCCGGCGGGCATCGCCGGAGCGGGAGCGCATCCCGCGAGCAGCGCCGCGGAGGCGACGACTGCCGCGATCCGTGCTCTGCTCATGCCTCCATCCTGCGCGCTCGCACGCCGTCAGGCCAGCCCGCGCGCCACGTCACGGGTGGAGCGTGCCGTAGACCGCCGGGTCGGGCGGTGGGCACTGCACGTCGAGAGCCCGCCACTCGCTGCCCGTCACACCGACGACGGACGTGTAGGGATTCGGTGGCGCATCAGCAAGCCCGAGCGCGATGAACTGCTCCCGGGTGATGTCGAGCGACGAGGGAACCCCGTTGAGCGCGAGGCAGGGCAGCAGGCGGGTCTCGTAGTAGTCCCACAGCAGCCCGAGCTGACGCTCGCTGAGATAGCCGAGCTGCGCGGGGTCGACCGGGAACTGCGCGGCGCAGGTGTAGAAGGCGAGGTAGGCGGCATCCACCTCGCTGCGATCGACGTTGAAGGTGAGGCCGTCGCCGTACTCCCGTACCTGCTCGTAGCCGGCTTCGTTGATGCACGACGCCCAGCGGCGCAGGGTGCCGCCGGGCTCGACGTAGGCGACCACCTCGATCTCGGGCGGCTCGATGTCGGTGCGGTCGGAGAAGAAGCGCTCCCACCGGGCGTTGTTGCGCTCGGCGGTGAACGCGTCCCGCTCCGCCTCGGTGAGGGCGGGCGACACCGGCGGCGGCGTGGCGCAGCCGGCAAGGATGACGGCGGTGAGCACGCCAATCACGGGCCACGACGTCGTTCGCACGGTGCCAGTCTGACGCGCTCGCGTCTCGCGGGCTAGTCGCACTCGTTGTTCACCTGCCTCTGCCACGCTGGTGCGGTGATCGAGGACTGGTTGGTCGCCCTGGCGGGCTCGCCGTGGCTGTTCCCGGCGCTCTTCGCGCTCGTCGTGCTCGACGCCTTCCTCGTGATCGTGCCGAGCGAGACCGCGGTCGTCGCGCTCGGAGCCCTCTCGGGCGCGACCGGCACTCCCCCGCTTGCCCTCCTCATTCCCGTGGCTGCGGTCGGCGCGACCGTCGGCGACAGCATCTGCTTCGCGATCGGTCGTCGGGTGGGCACCGATCGCTGGCGCTGGCAGCGCGGACCGCGCATCGCGCGAGCGCTGGCGCGGGTGCGGGGTGCCGTGCTTGTGCGCCCCGCCGTGCTCATCTTCACGGCCCGCTACATCCCGTTCGCCCGCATCGCCGTCAATCTCACGGCCGGCGCGGTCGGTCTGCCCTACCGGCGCTTCCTGCCGCTGTCCGCCGCCGCGGGAACCGCCTGGGCGATCTACAACGCGAGCGTCGGGCTCACCTTCGGCGTGATCCTGAGGGAGAACCCGGTGCTCGCGATCGTCATCTCGGTGATCGTCGCGATCAGCCTCGGGCTGATCGTGGATGCCATCGCCTCACGCCTGTCAGCGCGGCGCGAGGCGCGCGCAGCCGCCGGCTCCGGGCAGGCCGAACCCGTCTGACCCGCCTACTTCGTCTGACCGATGAGCAGTTCGACGCGGTAAAGCCCGCCCTTGCTCACGATTTGGGCCGGGATGCGCTGCTTGCGTCCGGCGATGTCGAGGCGCGACAGCGTCTCGTCGACGACCGACTCGAGCCCCCGCGGAATCCACCCGACGGGACCGGAGACCCGGGAGCCGGTGAAGAGGCGCACCTCGATCGGGGCGTCCTCGGCATCCTGCTGCTGACTGCGGCGACTGATGGCCGTCTCGAGCGGAGCGGCGGCTGACTCGGCCAGTTCCCGCAGGGCGTCCTGATAAGGATTGCTGCCGGCCAGCCGCATGCGCACCCGCGCGTTGTTGGGGTTGAGCCCGTAGCGGTAGTCGCCGAACGAACCCTTGCCGCGATCGTTGCGGTCGGTTTCGGGGTACTCGGTTGCCATGGCTCGAGGGTAGCGCGGGTCGGATCAGGCGCGCGCGGCCGGGGCGTGCTCCGACTCGGCCGGGCACCACCATCCGGTGAACCGTTCGAGCATGACGAGCTGCATCGTCTGCCCGCAGGCGTCGCAGGACGGCGCCGAGGTCATGCCGTCGGGGTGCGTCATCGCACGCGGCTCAGAGGAGACGTCGCTGGATCGGTCGGTGGGCATGACTCGAGGCTAGAGCAGGTCACGCGATGTGCGTAGGGCGGACGGGACTTGAACCCGTGACCGACGGATTATGAGTCCGCTGCTCTAACCAGCTGAGCTACCGCCCCGCGGGCGCGGCGACGCGCCCGGTGTCAGAATACAGCCCGCAGGAATCCTCAGTCCGTGGCTCGACCGGGGTCGCGCGCTACTTCGAGACCTGCTCCGTGCCCGCGGTCGCGGTGTCGACGACCTCTTCATGGCGGTAGAGGCTCTCGAAGGTATCGAGGGTGCGCTGGATGTCGTGGGACTCGACGATCTTCAGGCTCTCCTTCTTGAAGGCGAGCAGCTGCTTGGTCGGCATCGTCAGCACCGTCGTGAGCTTTTCGGCGAGGTCATCGACGTTGCCGGGCTCGAAGAGGTAGCCGTTCTCCCCATCGTGTACGAGGTGCGGCAGCGCCATCGCGTTGGCGGCGACGACCGGCAGGCCCGTCGCCATCGCCTCCATCGTCGAGATGCTCTGAAGCTCGGCGATCGATGGCATCGCGAAGACCGTGCCTCTGGTGAGAGCTTCGCGGAGGTAGCTCTCCTCCACGTAGCCCGTGAGGTGCACGCGCTCGCTCACACCGAGAGTGGCGGCGAGCGCGCGCAACTTGCCCTCAAGCTCGCCGCCCCCGACGATCTCGAGCGTCGCGGCCGGCTCCACGTCGAGCTTGGCGAAGGCGCGGATGAGCTTGTCGATCTGCTTCTCGTCGACGAGGCGCCCGAGGAAGACGACGTGGTTGTTCGGCAGCCGTTCCATGACCGGGGTGTAGTGGTGCGCGTCGATCCCGCAGCTGATCGCGAGAACGTTGGTGACGCTCGTCATGGACTCGAGGTACTCCGCCGCCTTGCGGGTGGGCGTCGTGACGCGCTCGGCGCGACGGAAGATGCGATCGGCATCCTTCCAGGCCAGCTGCGCGGCCTTGGCGCGGAACCACCGCGGAATGATCAGGGTGTATTCGAGAAGGTTCTCGGGCATGAAGTGGTTGGTGCCGATGAGCGTGATGTTGCGCTTCTGAGCCTGCACCGTCATGCCTCGACCGATGACGAGGTGCGACTGGAAGTGCACGACATCGGGCTTGACCAGGTCGAGGATGCGGGCCGAGTTCGCTTGGATGCGCCACGGCAACGCGAACCGCAGCCACGGGTGCGGATACCACCGCCACGAGTAGATGCGGTGCACCGTCATCTCCTGGCCCTCGTGCACCTCACGCTGCGCGCCCAACTTCTTGTTGCTGTAGGCGGGCGCCGCGATGTGCACGTCGTGTCCGCGCTCGGCGAGCCCGGCGGCGAGGCGGGCGATGAAGCTCGCCGCTCCGTTGATCTCCGGGGCGAACGTGTCAGCACCGATCAGGACGCGCAGACGGGGCTTGCCCTCGTGCGGTGAACGGCGCGTGGCTTTCGTCACGGGGTGGGGGTCCTTGTCGTCAGCGAGCGATCAGGAGCTCGGTCTGGGCGGAATCCGCCGTGAGGCGACGAATTCGCTTATCACGGTACCTTACGAGCGCGGTCGAGCCTCGTCAGCGCGATCGGCCAGTGCAGTATTCGCCAGGGCCTGTGGATGATGCCGCGAGAGCGACACGACCCCGTAGATCGCGACCACGCCGGTCACCACAAACGCGATGATCGCCCACCACGGAGCACCCGCCGCCTCGCCGAGCACGATCACGCCGATCGACACCGCGACAAGCGGGTCGATGACGGTGAGGCCGGCCACCACGAGGTCGGGTGGGTTCGACGAGTGAGCGGTCTGCACGAAGTAGGTGCCGAGCAGCGAGGCGAGGAGAAGGGCGACGACGCAGATGATCGTGAGGATGTCGGCCGCACTGATCTCGAAATCGGTCGCGACGATCGTGCGGATGCGGTCGATCACGACCTTGGCGAGCGTCACGACGAACCCGAAGAGTGTTCCCGCCGCGATCACGTAGAAGATCGGTCGGGGAGTGCGATTGCGCATGAGCGCGAAGATCACGACGAACCCGGCGAGCACGACCCCGAGGATCACGAGCACCGTGACGAGCTGCGTCTCGGTGATCGGGCGTGACTCGGCGACGAAGGCGGCCACCGTGACGAAGGCCGCGACGCCAGCCACGCAGATGATGATCGCCCGAATCGAGACGCGATCGAGGGGCACCTTGCTCACCCGCGAGTTGACGAGTGCCGTGATCACGAGCGCCACCGCTCCGAGCGGCTGCACGACGATGAGCGGGGCGTAGGCGAGGCTCGTGAGCTGGAGGACGATGGCGGCTCCGAGCAGCAGGGTGCCGATCACCCACGAGGGCCGAGCCAGCAGCAGGCGGAGCTGGCGGAAGTTCAGGCCCGTGCGGGCATCCGTCTCGGTGCTGGCATCAACGAGCGCGACGCCCCGGTGCTGGAACTGCGTGCCGAGCGCGAGGAACACCGCGGCGAGGAGGGCCAACGGGATGCCGATCGCCGCCGTCGACGGGAGCGTCAACTGCTCGGCGAGGTCTTGCAGCTCGGGGGGCACCCGACGAATCTACCCGGTCGAGCCCGGATATTCTGGGTGAATGGCCGTACTCCCCATTCGAATCACCGGCGACCCCGTGCTGCACGAACCGGCCCGTGAGGTGACCGATTTCGGTGCCTCGCTGCACACGCTCATCGCCGACATGGTCGAGACGATGCACGAGGCTCCGGGGGTCGGACTTGCGGCCCCGCAGGTCGGCGTGGGCCTGCGGCTGTTCGTCTGGCACTGGACCGACGAGGATGACGTACTGCAGGCCGGAACGGCGATCAATCCGGTGCTCTTCACGACTCCGACGCCGATCGGCGAACCGGATGAGGACGAGGAGTCGGAGGGCTGCCTCTCGGTGCCGGGCGAGCGCTTTCCGCTGCGCCGATCCGCTCACGCGATCCTGCGCGCCGTCGACGCCGAGGGGGTGCCCTTCGAGATCGAGGCCCAGGGCTGGCTCGCCCGCATCTTCCAGCACGAGTACGACCACTTGGACGGCATCCTGTACGTCGATCGGCTCCAGTATGATCATGCAAAAGCATCGAAGAAGGCCGTGCGCAAGCGGAACTGGGGGGTTCCCGGCCTGAGTTGGACCCCGGGAATCGACCACCTCGAGGAGTAGACCCCGCATGACCGACCGTACCCGAGCGGTTCGATCCACCACCGCCCTCATTGCTGCCGCCGCGCTCGCCCTCGCGAGCGCCGGAGTACTCGTGCTTGCGACCGCGGAACGGGCGAGCGCGGTGTCCCTGCAGGTGACGACGCCCGAGCTCACGCTGTTCACGTCGCCCAACGGGTTGCTCGAGGGCACGGCCAACCCTGGTGACGACATCCTCGTCAACCTCGGAGGCGCCGGGCCGGACTGCACCACGACCGCGGACGGCTCCGGCAACTGGGCGTGCGCCCTGACCTTCACGCGCTCGGCCTACACGGTCTTCACGGCGTCCCGCGCCGACGATGGCGACCCGCTGTTCCAGGACAGCGAGGGCTGGGAGTACTACGTCAACATCCCGCCGACCTTGACCGCTCCGGCCAACGGCGTGTTCATCAACGACAGCACTCCGACGGTCTCGGGCGGCGGGGCCGCCGCGGGCGAGAGTGTCAGCGTCGGAGCAGGAGCGGGCGGGTGCATTGCCGTCGCCGACATCGCGGGCAACTGGAGCTGTGACGTCTCGCCCGCCATGGGTCCGGATGGCAACTACATCGTCGCGGCAGAGCACGTTCCGAGCTACACCGGCTTCACGCCGAGCGGGCTGCGCACCGCTCTGGTCACTCTTGACACGACTCTGCCGGTGACGCCGACCATCATGTCCCCGATCGACACCAGCATCCCGGGGCTGGAGTACACCACGACGTCCGACCTCACGCCGACCATCTACGGCATCGGAGAAATGGGCGCCACGGTCTACGTCACCTACGGGCCGAGTGAGGCCTTCGGG
>CALRZA010000116.1:0-6357 GCA_943372535.1 Auritidibacter sp. Marseille-P8566 | reverse complement strand
GCGCAGGTGCGCGAGAGTGCCGAGGGTGTCGAAGCCCGGGAACAGCGGAACGGGCAGACGGCGGCCCGTCGCATCCAGCCACAGGCTCGAGGGCCCGGGGAGGATGCGGATGCCGTGATGCGCCCAGACCGGCGCGTAGTTCGTGATGCCCTCGACGTAGTGCCACATACGGTCGCCGTTGACGAGGTGCGCTCCGGCGGCCTCGCTGACGCCGAGCATGCGGCCGTCGACGTGCGCCGGCACGCCGCTGAGCAGCCGCGTCGGGGCGGTGCCGAGGCGATCCGGCCACTGCGCTCGCACGAGGTCGTGGTTGCCGCCGATCCCGCCGCTCGCGACGATCGTCGCCCCCGCGCGCTCCTCGAACTCGCCGACGATCTCGCGGTTGCTCGCGACGCTGCGCGCGCCGGCATCCGGGGCGAGCACGCTGCCCCGCACCCCGACGACGGCGCCGTTCTCGACGACGAGCTCGTCGACCCGATGACGGAACTTGAGCCTCACGAGGCCGCTCTCGACCCCGCGGCGCACCGCGGCGACGAACGGCTCGAGGATGCCCGGGCCGGTGCCCCACGTGATGTGGAACCGGGGCACCGAGTTGCCGTGGCCCGTCGCGGTGTAGCCGCCGCGCTCGGCCCAGCCGACGACCGGGAAGAACGAGACCCCCCGCTCGCGCAGCCACGCCCGCTTCTCGCCCGCGGCGAACTGCAGGTAGGCCTCCGCCCACTGCCGACCCCAGTGGTCGTCGTCGTCGCGGTCGAAGGCGGCCGAGCCGAGCCAGTCGTGGCGGGCCAGCTCGAGCGAATCGCGGATTCCCATGCGCCGCTGCTCGGGTGAGTCGACGAAGAAGAGCCCGCCGAACGACCACCAGGCCTGCCCACCGAGGCTTGCCTCGGGCTCCTGATCGAGGATCGTCACGTGCCGTCCCGCGGCGACGAGCTCCGCCGCCGCGACGAGTCCGGCGAGGCCGGCTCCGACGACGATCGCATCCGATGACGATCCGGTCATGCGCGCACTCCTTCGTGGCGGGTGAGGATGCTCTAGCTTAGGCACGTGAAGCACGACGTCGAGGTGGCGAGGGGACTCGCCCAGCGGTCGGTCACGCCCCGCTCCGCGCAGGCCGAGCTGCGGGTGCTCGACCGGGATGCCGTCGCGATCCTCGACACCCAGAACGCCACGCGGGTGCCCGAGCTCGTTCCGCTGCGGCACGAGCGCATGACCGCGTCACCCTTCGCCTTCTACCGGGCGACGGCGGCGCACATGGCGGCGGATCTCGCGCAGGGAGCGGTCAGCGGCATCCACGTCGTCAGCTGCGGGGATGCCCATCTCAGCAACTTCGGCTTCTATGCCTCGCCCCAGCGCACGCTCGTGTTCGACCTCAACGACTTCGACGAGGCCGCGATCGCGCCGTGGGAGTGGGACGTCAAGAGACTCGTGACGAGCGTCGTCATCGGTGCCCGTGACGTGGGGCACTCCGACGACGAGACGCGCGCCGCCGCGCGCGCCGCGGTGGCGGGCTACCGGCGGGGTCTCGACGACCTGCTGCGCCTTCCCGCGCTCGACCGGTACTACTACGCGATGGACGTCGAGCGCATCCGGGCCTCGCTCGACGAGGGCGGTCGCGCCGTGCTCGACCGCGCGGCGAAGCGGGCGCGGCGCCAGAGCTCAGACCGGGTGGCGAGCCGGTTCTCCCGCGACGACGGCGAGGGACGTCGGTTCGTCGACGACCCCCCGGTGCTCGTTCGTCTCGGTGACCTCGATCGCGCGTGGATCGAGACGCTCGTCGCCGAGTACCGCACGACGACGAGTCCCGACATCGCCCTGCTGCTCTCGCAGTACGAGCTCACGGATGTGGCCCGCCGCGTCGTCGGCGTCGGCAGCGTCGGCACCCGATGCTTCATCCTGCTGCTCACCGGGCCGCGCGGGGCGTCGCTCGTGCTGCAGGTGAAGGAGGCGCTGCCCTCGGTACTGCATCAGTGGGGCGGCATCGCCGCCGCGGCCGCCGAGCACGATGGGGAGCGCGTGGTGCGCAACCAGCGCATCCTGCAGGCCGTCTCCGACCCGTTCCTGGGCTACCTGAGAATCGACGATCGGCACTTCTACGTTCGGCAGTTCCGTGACATGAAGGGGTCGATCGATATCACCGGGTTGACGGCAGCCGAGTTCACCACCTACGTCGCGGGCTGCGGCCGCGTGCTCGCGCGAGGGCACGTGCAGTCGCCTGAAGCCCCGGCGATCCTCGGCTACGTCGGTCGATCCGGTCGGGCCGAGGAGGCCATCGTCGACTGGGCCTTCGCCTACGCCGATCAATCGCTCGCCGACTACCGTTCGGTTCTCGCTGCCGTGAGTCTGGAGACGTCATGACCGATCCCGCCCCCCGCACCCCGGCGCGCTGGCGTCGCATCGTCGGCACGCTGCTCGTCGTGGTCGGCGTGCTGCTGGCTCCCGTGGCCTTGATGAGCGCGTGGGCGGTCGACGAGTTCACCGACACCGATCGGTTCGTCGAGACGTTCGGTCCCCTCGCCTCCGACCCCGGGGTGCAGCGGGTCGTCGCCGCCGAGGTGACGACGCTGATCACGGATCAACTGGATGTGCCGGCCCTCACCGCGCCGCTGTTCGAGGGCCTCGGCGAGAGCCTGCCGCCCGTGGCCGGGCTCGCGCTCGGTCCGCTCGAGGGGTTCGTGAACAACGGCATCACCCAGTTGATCGGCGGCACGGTCGACCGCGTGGTCGAGTCGCCCGCGTTCGCCACCGTGTGGGAGACGGCGCTGCGCACCAGCCACTCCCAGCTGGTGGGTGCTCTCGAGGGCGACCCGAACACGGCGCTGACGATCGGCGACGAGGGGACGATCGGCATCGCCCTGGGGCCGATCGTGGCCAGCGTCCAGAGCGCCCTCGTCGACAGCGGGGTGACGATCGCATCCGCGATCCCCGAGGTCGACCGCACGATCGTGCTCGTGAAGTCGGAGTCCATCGCGACCGTGCAGACGGCCTATCGGCTCGCGCACGGGGTGGCGGCCTGGCTGCCGTGGCTCGTCGTCGCGCTGATCGTCGGGGGCGTGCTGCTGCTCGGGGCGGGCATCCGCTCGATCGTCGGGTCGGCCGCGGGGATCGCGCTCGTGATGGGGCTGCTGGTCGCGGGTCTCGCGATCGGTCGCGCCTTCGTGATCGACACGGTCGCGTCGACCGACCTGCCGGTGGATGTCGCCCAGACGCTGTTTCACCAGGTGCTCGGTCGCGTCTACACGGGAGCGGTGACGATCGCCGTGATCGGCTTGCTCATCGCGGTGGCGGCATGGCTGGTCGGCCGGTACGACGTCATCGCCCGGGTGCGCGCGAGGTTCGCTCCGGCGCCGTCGTGACCCGCAACATCCTGTTCCTCTGCAGTCGCAACCGGCTGCGCAGTCCGACCGCGGAGGCGGTCTTTCGTGGCTGGCCCGGAGTCGAGACCGACTCGGCCGGACTGGCGGCGGATGCCGAGGTGCCTCTCGAGGCCGACCAGCTGCGGTGGGCCGATCTGGTCGTCGTGATGGAGAAACGTCACGTGACGCAGCTGCGGCGCCGATACGCGCGGCAGCTGGGGTCGGTCAGAGTGGTGTGCCTCGACATCCCCGATCGCTACACGTTCATGCAGCCCGAGCTGGTGGACCTGCTGACCCGGCGGATGCGGCCGCACCTGCCTGCGGAGTAGGGGCCGCTCGGCCGAGCGTCGCCGACGGCCGGTTCTCGTCGCCGAGCTAGGCCGGGGCGAGGATCGCCGACGCGTTCGTGTCGATCCAGGCGAGCAGAGGCAGCAGGTGCCCGGCCAGCTCTCGGCCGCGATCCGTCAGCTCGTACTCGACGCGAGGGGGGATCGTCGGGAACGCGTGACGCGCCACGAACCCGTCGGCCTCAAGGGTTCGAAGGGTCTGGGCGAGCATCTTCTCGCTCACCCCGTCGACCACGCGCCGCAGTTCGCCCCAGCGCAGGGTTCCGTCGGAGAGCGCCACGATGATGAGCACGCCCCACTTGCTCGTGACGTGGTCGAGCACCGTGCGGGTCGGACACATTGCCGGGAGGATCCCGTTGGTGAAGCCGGGGCGGGTGTCGGGCGCGGTGGCGGTCATGGAAAGTAACTTACCTGAAAGTGGGTACCTGCGGCTGGGAAGTAACCGGCCACAGGTCAGGTTGACGCAGAGGTGCCCGTGGCGACGACCGTCGCCCCACTCGAAAGGAACCCCCTGATCATGACCATTCTCGTCACCGGAGCCAGCGGACATCTCGGCCGACTGATCGTCGAGGCCCTCCTGCGCGACGGGGCCGACCCCGCCTCGATCATCGCCGGAGCGCGCACCGTCGACTCCCTGTCGGAGCTCGGCGAGCGCGGGGTCACCGTCGCGCGGGTGGACTACACCGACCCCGCGAGCCTCGATGCAGCGCTCGCCGGAGTGGAGACGGTCGTGCTCGTGTCGAGCAGCGAGATCGGTCAGCGCTTCGCGCAGCACTCCGCTGTGATCGACGCCGCCAAGGCCGCCGGAGTCGGCCGCATCATCTACACGAGCGCGCCGGGGGCGACGACGTCGCAGCTCATCCTCGCGCCCGAGCACAAGGCCACGGAGGAGTACCTTCACGCCTCGGGCCTGACCTACACGATCCTGCGCAACAACTGGTACAACGAGAACTACCTGGCGACGCTTCAGCAGGCGGCCGCGACGGGAGCGGTCGTGACGAGCACGGGTGACGGTCGGGTCGCGAGCGCCTCGCGCGCCGATTTCGCGGATGCCGCGGCCGCCGTCGCCGTCGCCTCCGGCCACGAGAACGCCACCTACGAACTCTCGGGTGACGTCGCGTGGACGGGCGCCGAGCTCGCCGCCGCCGTCGGCGAGGCCCTCGGCCGCGAGATCGCCTACCAGTCGCTGACGACCGACGAGCACCTCGCGATGCTCACGGCGGCGGGGCTGGACGAGGGCACGGCCGGATTCCTCGTGGCGCTGGATGCCAACATCGCGCGCGGTGACCTCGCCCAGCAGACGGGGGAGCTGACGCGCCTCATCGGCCGCGCGACGACCCCGCTCGTGGAGACGTTGCGAGCGGCGCTGTAAGGCGCTGCGCCGATCGCCGGCCCGGGCGACGGATGGTCACTCCTCGAACGTGTTGACCATCGCCTGGGCCGCGCGATCGAGATAGGCCCACAGGGTCGCGTCCTGCAGCGGCGGCAGTTCGAGGGTGTCGAGAGCGGCGCGCATGTGGTGCAGCCAGCGGTCGCGGGCATCCGGGTTGACGCGAAACGCCATGTGGCGCATCCGCAGCCTCGGGTGCCCGCGCTCCTCGCTGTAGGTCGTGGGCCCACCCCAGTACTGCTCGAGGAACCCCGTGAGGCGCTGGATCGCCGGTTCGAGCTCGGGCTGCTCCGGGTACATCGGCAAGAGCACCTCGTCGGTGCGGATGCCGTCGTAGAACGCCCGCACGAGCTTCTCGAACGTGGCACGCCCGCCGACCTGCTCCCAGAAGTTGCCCTGCACGGCCTCGCCGCCCGCGCTCATGCGCAGGGTGACGGGATTCGGTTCGTGGCTCATGAGCTGGGCGCTTTCGGGTCGTTCTGCACGGCGATCGGCTTGGTCTTCGGCGGTCGGGCGCCGCGCACACTCGCGGCACCGTCCACCCCGCTGAGCACGATCGAGTTGAGGGCCGGCAAGCGGATGCCGGCCTCGTCCAGGGCCCGCTTCAGTCGTCCTCGCAGTTCACGCGCCACGTCATCCTTCGCCGATGACGACGTCTTCACCACGAGCCGAACGACGATCGCCTCGGCGCTGATCGACTCGATGCCCCAGATCTCGGGCTTCTCGAGAATGCGGCTCTTCCACTTGGTGTTGTTGGCCATGTCGACGGCGGTGGCGAGGATCTTGTCCTGCACGGCATCCGTGTCGGCGTCGTAGGGCACGGCGAGGTCGATGATGACCCGCGCCCAGCCCTGCGACATGTTGCCGACCCGCAGGATCTCGCCGTTGCGCACGAACCACAGCGTGCCGTTGACGTCGCGCACCTTCGTGATGCGCACCTGCACGCCCTCCACGACACCGGTGGCCGGGCCGAGGTCGACGACGTCTCCGACGCCCAACTGATCCTCCGCGACGATGAAGAGACCGTTGAGCACGTCCTTGACGAGGTTCTGGGCACCGAAGCCGAGGCCGGCACCGAGAGCGGCGGTGATGAGAGCGAACGCTCCGGTCGCGTTGGGCACGTACTCGTTGAAGAGCAGCAGCACGGCGACGATCACGATCGCCGCCGTGACGACGTTACCGAGAACGCTGCCGAGAGTGCGCGTGCGCTGCACGATGCGCACCGCGGCCAGCGGGCTCGCGAAGAGCACCTGGGTGTCGAACT
>CALRZA010000115.1:0-6381 GCA_943372535.1 Auritidibacter sp. Marseille-P8566 | reverse complement strand
TGCTCGGGGTGCTGCTCTCGGGCGACAACTGGTTCGGCCTCGTGCTCTACACGATCACCGGGGTGCTCGGCGGTGTGCTCGTGTTCCTCATCGTCCTCGGGCGCCTGGCCGAGAAGGCGGCCTACTCGCAGATCGCCGGCCAGCCGGGTGCCGTGGGCGCCGTGCTCAAGAGCGCCCTGCGTCGTGGCTGGAGCGCGAGCGAGATGCCCGTCGCCTTCAACAAGACGCAGGATGCCGTCTACCGCGCGGTCGGCCGCGGCGGCATCGCCCTCATCGGCGAAGGCCCGCGCAGCCGCACCCAGCGCATGCTCGAAGACGAGCGCCGCAACATCAACCGCATCGTGCCGAACGTGCCGGTGACCTTCCTCTACGTCGGGCCCGATGCCGAGTCGATCCCGCTGCACAAGATCCCGACCAAGTTGCGTGGCCTCAAGCGCTCGCTGCGCAAGGCCGAGGTCTACGCGGTGTCGAACCGCCTCAACTCGCTCGGCAAGAACGGCCTGCCGATCCCCAAGGGCGTCGACCCCTCGAAGGTTCGCGCCCCGCGTCCGCGCTAGCGTTCTGCCGCTAGCGGCGCACGAGCACGGTGCCGCTCGCGCGGTCGTGCATCCCGCGCTGGTCGCGGTCCCAGATCACGGCCGGGATGACGAGGCACAGCAGAAGCGTGCGCACGAACGGCCGCCAGAGACCGAGATAGCCGCCCGCGGTCGGCACCACGCGCATCCCGAGCAGCAGGTGACCGGGGCTGCCGTTGAGGGTCAGCAGGAACACGATCTGCAGCACCGCGAAGATCGCCAGCGTCGCGATCGCCTCGTAGTTGAAGAACGCGATCGAGAGGATGACCGCCGAGCCCCAGTCCAGCGCGAGGGCGGCCAGGCGACGACCGAATCGGGCGACGGATCGGGGGCCTTCGGCGGGGAGGCCGAGGCTGCGCCCGGGCCATTCGGAGGGGGTCGATCGGGCGTCCGGCATCCTTCGATTCTACGGTCGTGGATGACGCGTAACCTGCCCGAAACAATTGCGTGACCGCGGCGAAATCGCCTGCCCTTACCCTCGGGAGTGGCCGCGTCTGCGGTCGATCAGCACCAAGCTCATTGGAGTCCTTCACATGTTCAGTGATTCTTCCGAAGTGCTCAAGTTCATCAAGGACACCGACGTCAAGTTCCTTGATATCCGCTTCACCGATCTTCCCGGTGTCCAGCAGCACTTCAACATCCCGGCGTCCACCGTTGACGAGGAGTTCTTCTCCGTCGGCCAGCTCTTCGACGGCTCGTCGATTCGCGGCTTCGCCAACATCCACGAATCCGACATGCAGCTGATTCCGGATGTCACGACCGCCTACGTCGACCCGTTCCGCACCGAGCGCACGCTCATCATGGTCTTCGACATCTACAACCCGCGCAACGGCGAGATCTACGCCAAGGACCCGCGCCAGGTGGCCAAGAAGGCGGAGAAGTACCTCGCGTCGACCGGCATCGCCGACACCGCGTTCTTCGCTCCCGAGGCCGAGTTCTACATCTTCGACGACGTGCGCTACTCGGTCACCCAGAACCAGAGCTTCTACGCGGTCGACTCCGAGGAGGGCGCGTGGAACACGGGCCGCATCGAGGAGGGCGGCAACCTCGCCAACAAGACCCCGTACAAGGGCGGCTACTTCCCGGTGAGCCCGGTCGACAAGCAGGCCGACCTGCGTGACGACATCAGCCTCAAGCTGATCGACGCCGGCCTCATCCTCGAGCGCGCGCACCACGAGGTGGGCACCGGTGGCCAGGCGGAGATCAACTACCGCTTCAACACGATGGTGAACGCGGCGGACGACATCCTCAAGTTCAAGTACATCGTCAAGAACACGGCGCTCGAGTGGGGCAAGGTCGCGACCTTCATGCCGAAGCCGCTCTTCGGCGACAACGGCTCGGGCATGCACACCCACCAGTCGCTGTGGAACGACGGCAAGCCGCTGTTCTACGACGAGAAGGGCTACGGCGGCCTGTCCGACATCGCCCGCTGGTACATCGGTGGTCTGCTCAAGCACGCCCCCGCGGTTCTCGCGTTCACCAACCCGACGCTGAACTCCTACCGTCGTCTGGTTCCCGGCTTCGAGGCGCCCGTCAACCTGGTCTACTCGGCCGGTAACCGCTCGGCGTCGATCCGCATCCCGATCACGGGCACCAACCCCAAGGCCAAGCGCATCGAGTTCCGCGCGCCGGACGCCTCGGGCAACCCGTACCTCGCGTTCGCGGCTCAGCTCATGGCGGGTCTCGACGGCATCAAGAACAAGATCGAGCCGCACGAGCCCGTGGACAAGGACCTGTACGAGCTGCCCCCCGAGGAGGCCAAGCTCATCCCCCAGGTTCCCGGTTCGCTGGCCGAGGCCCTCGACGCGCTCGAGGCCGACCACGAGTTCCTGACGGCGGGCAACGTCTTCACCCAGGACCTCATCGACACCTGGATCAGCTACAAGCGTTCCGCGGAGATCATCCCGGCAGCGCAGCGTCCGCACCCCTTCGAGTACGAGCTGTACTTCTCGGTGTAACGCGCGTCACACAGCAGGCAGCGGCCGTCCTTCGGGGCGGCCGCTGTTGCGTTGTGGGGGGCTCCGGCACCATGCCCGCTGCGCGTACGTACCTTGCACGCGCGCATGGTGTGCCGCCGGCGCGTGCGAGGTGCGTACGCGCAGGCTGTGCTTGAGGCGGCCATGCGTGGTCGCTACGGACGAGCGCGGTCGAAACGGCGCGCCGATTCAGTCCGTTTCGGGCGCGCGAACAGCGGCCTCGTCCCAGACGAAGCCGAGGCGCGTCACCGCGAGCTCGGCCGCGAGAAGTGCGTACGGCGCCGCCGTGGGCCGGATGCGCGCCAGAGACTGGTCTAGGTCCTCGTCCGGGAGCGCCGCCGCTGTGACCTCCTCGAGAAGCAGGGACTGGAAGGCGAGGATGGGTGCGATTCGGTCGAGATCGGCGAGGGCATCCGCCAACGAGTCGAGGTCGGGATGCTCAGCCAGCAGTTGCTCGTAAGCCTCGCGCGCCAACGCCTCGCTGTAGACCGGGTCTCCGGAGGACCCCGGCAGAATGTCGCAGCCTGCTGCCCCTGGCTCATCCCAGACCCACTCGTCGATCCTCAACTGCGACCGAGGAATCTCCGCTTCGCCGACCTGGTCGAGAGCGTCAGGGCTCGTCCGACGGTTCGATGTCTGCGACGTCCCGAGTGGGAACGGCGCAGCCCAGAACGTCAACCTCACGGCATCCCACTCGGGAAGCATCGTCATGGTCGACGACACCAACCACCTCTCGGGAAGACCCCAGAGCTGATGACCACCCCCGAAACTGCGCTCCTCGCCCTCCGCGACGATCTGCGCCACCGCGACTCCTGAACGCAGGTATGCCACCTCGACCCGCGACGCACGGAACTCACTGCAATCCGCGAAGCCCAGGGTGCCGTCCTGACCGAGCAGCCAAGCATTCGGGATCACCGGGGTGCAGCTGGCGAGCGAGAAAAGGAGAGCCACCGCGAGAACGCTAGATGTCAACGACCGAATCGGACTCACTGCGGGTCAAGCCTCAGTCGACAAGTCGGATCTGCGATGTTGAGTCCTGAGGTCCAAGCCCAGTCATCGCTCACAACTTCGCGGTGGAAGAGCAAGGCGCTGCCAACCCACGCACCTGTCGAGTCCAGAAAGCGGACATCCAGTCGCTCCCAATTTGCTGGAACCTCGTCCCACACGTCGGAACGTGCCCAGTCGAACATCGACTGCGAGATCGGGACACCACTTCCAAACTCCCGAGGTTCGCCTGAAAGCTCACGAATGGCTATCGAGTACTTGGGTCCCATGAACGGGGGCGGGTACTTGCTGAAGTCGAACTCCGCTGAGCTAGCCGTGAAGGAATCACAGAATGCGAGGTCGACATCGGTTCCAACGACGTGGTACGCCACTGATTCACCCGGAGTACACGCGGTGAGGCTGACGATGACGGCGGCTCCGATCGCGATCCCTGTCGCTGCGCGACGGATCCGACTATGCAGCGAGCCGGACCGCGGATAGATCACCGGCGCGATGTCGGATGAACCCATGTCACGTTGCCCTGTCTGAGTTCGCGAGCCTGAGGGCGCGGGCCTCCCGATTGACTCGTTCGATCCCAGCAAACCCGAGATCAGGACAAGTGCGACCGGAAGAGCTCCCATGGCCTTGACGTTACTCACTAGGGTCGGAACGTCGGGTCACGGCCCCGCAACAGTTGAGTTGCGATCAGGTCACGCCGCAGCCCGTGCGATGCGCGCTCGCCGGTTGACCCGCTCGATGCCGACTACTGCCCGGATCGCAACGGGCAAGACCAGGGCCCACGCGATGAGGCCCGTGAGGAACATCGGCATGACTACGAGATACCCGAACTCTGACCACTCAGCATCCGAGAAGAGCAGTCCCATCGTCACCGAGTTGACGATCGCGGGGATCACGCTCATGGGGAGTGACAAGAGGACGGCTGGAATCACGCTAAAGCCCTCAAACTCGGGTACGTCGATGAGGGCAGGAACGACCCAGACCGCCATCCAACCGGCGTAGACCAGCAGCGCAATCCAAAACACTGCTTCAGCGCGGCTCGAGTGGCGGCGGCGGGCGTTGCCGACCGACAGCCGCACGATGAGCGCGATGGGCAGCACGACATCGACGAGGGCGGCGAGCAGAACTCCGACGATGCTCATTGCGCTGCGTCCAGGTGATCCTCTGACACGCACGGGCGGTTCGGCTCCCATGGATAGGTACGGGTGTTCCAATACCACTCGCCCACCGTCAGATTGATCCGCTCGGCGTAGTGTCCAGCGAAGATCACGGAGACCCAGTCGGGCGGTGGCGGCTCAAGAACCGAGGTCTCGTAGGGCTCAGGCGGCACGCCGTAAGCGACGAGCACCTGCCCCGCGTACTCGCCCCACGGCCGCTGCATCACCCACTCGGGCACTCCCGGATCGAGTCCATTAACTTCGTAGTCGACTGCGATCTCGTACGAGCCATACTTCTCGCACAGTGCGAAGTCGATCGTGCCGTCAGCGTTGAGTCGCACACCGTAGTGGCTCCCCGGAGTGCAGGACGTCAACGACAACATGACGAGCACGGCGGCCGATACCGCCCCGATCACGCGCCGCATTGTCATGGGGCCACGATAACCAGTCGACCCAACCACTCGAGTCACGACGACGCAACAGTTGAGTTGCGATCAGGTCACGCCGTGGGCGCCGGCCCCAAAGAAGCAGCGCTCGTAGACCTGGCGGGCCGAGCGGGTGAGACCTAATGACCTAGGGTGACTCCCGTGGACTTCTCTGACTACCCACCCATCACGGAAGGGCAAGTCTTCGGCGCCGGGTTGATCTTCATCTTCTTTGGCGCAAGCTTCCTTACCTCCCGATGGCGCGAGCAACGAAGCCGCTTCACTGCTGCGCCAGATCAGGTCGACACGGTTCCCCTGAAGTCGTGGGGGCGGGTGCTCCTCACGAGAGCCCTGCCGATCTTCCTCGTCGGAATCGGGCTCGTCATCGTGTCGTTCGTCATGTGACGAGCGGTCACGCCGTCGGCGCCGGCCCGTAGAAGCAGCGCTCGAAGACCTGGCGGGCCAGGCGCGTCGTGCGCAGGTAGTCCTCCTCGAAGCGGCTCGCCGAGCCCGGCGGGTACTCGAGCAGGCGCGCGACACCGTCGAGCTGGCGGCGGTCGGTGGGCAGCACATCCGAGGTCTTCGAGGTCCAGAGGGTCATCGCGCTGCGGGCGCGCGAGGCGAGCATCCACGCGGTGTGGAGGCGGGCCGCATCCGCCGCATCGACGAGGCCTGCCTGCTCGGCGGCCGCCAGCGCCTTGAGGGTGGATGTCGTGCGCAGCCCGTCGACGCGCGCCCCGTGCTCGAGCTGCAAGAGCTGCACGAACCACTCGACGTCGCTGAGCGAGCCGCGTCCGAGCTTGAGGTGCCGCGCGGGATCCGCCGCCTGCGGCAGGCGCTCGTTCTCGACGCGGGCCTTGATGCGCTTGATCTCGCGCACATCCTGCGCCGAGATTTCGTCGGGATAGCGCACCTCGTGCACGAGCTGCTCCCATTCGGCGAGCACCCGTCGATCCCCCACGACCGGCCGCGCGCGCAGGAGCGCCTGAGCCTCCCACGTGAGCGACCAGCGGGCGTAGTAGGCGCGATACGACTCGAGCGAGCGCACGATGGCGCCGTTCTTGCCCTCGGGTCGCAGACCGAGGTCGAGGTCGAGGGGCACGCGAAGGTCTTCGGTGTAGCGCGCGATGTCGTGCACGATCTGCTCGGCCCGCTGCTGCGCCTCCTCATCGGAGGCCCCCGCGGCACGGTAGACGTACATGATGTCGGCATCCGAGCCGAACCCGAGCTCGGCGCCGCCGTAGCG
>CALRZA010000114.1:0-6463 GCA_943372535.1 Auritidibacter sp. Marseille-P8566 | reverse complement strand
AGCAAGGATCCGCGCACCTACCCACTCTCGTCGTACTCCTACATGATCATCCCGACGGCGCTCGAAGGGAATTTCACCGAGGACAAGGGGCTGACCCTCGCCGACTTCTCGGCTTACTTTCTCTGCGAGGGCCAGCAGCAGGCTGAAGTGCTGGGATACTCGCCGCTGCCGGTGAACCTCGCGGCGGCCGGACTGGAGCAGGTGCTCCGGATTCCCGGCGGCAACCCGGCCAACAAGTCGATCAGCAACTGCAACAACCCGACGTTCTCGCCCGATGGCACGAACAAGCTCGCCAACGAAGCCCCACAGCCGCAGGCCTGCGACAAGCGCGGCGCCGACCAGTGTCTCACCGGCACGGGGGGTGCCAGTGACACCACCACGCAGGCCACCGGTGGCTCCGGGTCGAGCGCCTCGAGTTCCGGCGGCGCGTCGACGGCTGCGGGAGGCGGGCTCGACGGCGAGCTGACCACCGAGGCCGCCGGGGGCGCTGTCGGCCTCACCGGAGTCGGGAGCCCCGTCGTCGCCGGTTCGCCCCAGGAGCTTCCCGAGCGTGGGGTGCCCGTCGCGACGGTCTTCCTGATGCTGTTGGCCGCAGTTCTCGGGCTCGGTGTCGTGACCCTTCCGCCCATCATCGCGAAGAGGCGGGCGGCCTTGGCTGCGGCAGGTGTCCCCCGGGGGCCGACAGTGCGTCCCCCGCAGCGCCCCTCGACGGCCGCCCCGCGCCGTCTGGTGCCACGAATTCACCGTCCGTCCAGCCTTCGAAAAGGTGGTCGTGCCGTGCCTCCTTCAGGGGACTCATAGCGTGAGCCCCACGTCGATCCCCCGCGACAGGAAGACCCTGATGTCACGCACCACCCTCCTCCGCCCTGCCCTCGCCGCGACGACCGTCGTCGCGCTGTCGGCAGTGATGATCGTCGCTCCCTTGAGCGTCGATCGCGCGGACGCGGCCACGACCACCTCGTCGGCGCTGACCGTCGCGTGGGCCGGCGACACGTCATCCGCTCGCACGTTCCAGCCCGACCGCCTGCCGTCGAGCCCGCACTATGGCGACTTCGACCAGCTCACGGTGACCGTCTCCCAGACGACGGGCATCACCGACCAGGCCCTGCGCGTGACGGTCGAAGGGTTCGCCCCCACGATCTCGTCGTTCCAGTCGGGTCTCGAGGCCGACAACGCCAAGAACTACGTGCAGGCAATGCAGTGCTGGGGAGACGACCCCCTGGCCGACGACTTCAACGAGACTTGCCAGTGGGGTGGGCGCTTCAACGTCGAGGCGAACGGGCTCGGCACGTCGGTGATCGCAGACAACGCCGCGCGCACCGGCCCCCTCGACTTCGATACCGCGCGCCCCACGACTCACGACGTGCCGTTCCGCACCGCGGGCGGTCGCGTGTACAGCGGCAAGATGCAGCCCGATGGCAACGGCGGATTCAAGTACCCGATCCTCGACCTCATCGACCCGTCGACGACCAACGAGGTCACGAGCGCCCGCATCGGCGCCGACGGATCGGGCTACTTCGACTTCGAGGCCCAGTCCGCCGATCAGGCACCCCACCTCGGCTGCGGCAGCAGTGCTCACCCGCGGTGTTGGCTGGTCGTCGTGCCCCGCGGAACGCACTTCGGTGGCGATGGTGAGCAGTGCAGCGGCATCCTCGACTCGTTCAACAACTACGAGCCCTACACGCTGCACCGTCCGAACTCCGTGCAGGGCGGCAGTCCGGTCAACGACCTCTGCGACTACTGGGACAACCGGGTCGTGATCCCGCTGGACTTCGCACCGACCGGGGCCTCGTGCACGGTCGGGAGTGCGGAGACCCGGGTTGTCGGCTCGGAGCTGATGGTCGGCGCGATGAGTTCGTGGCAGCCCTCGCTCTGCACGACGCTCAAGACCACGTTCAGCTTCGCCACCAACACGGATTCCGTGGCTCGCACGCGTCTCGTCGACAATGCCGCGAACTCGCCATCGATCGCCTACACCGGCTTTCCGGTGAGTTCCGGCGAGCTCTCGGAGTTCGAGCGCACCCTTCTCGCGAAGGCGAAGCTTTCCTACGTTCCGGTGGCCATCTCCGGGGTGGTCGTGGCCTTCCTCGCCGAGAACTCGTCGGGTCGCGTCGAGGAGCTCGTGATCTCGCCGCGGCTCATGGCGAAACTGCTCACGCAGTCATACCCGTTCCTGGTGCCGCAGAGTCAGGGATTCCCTGACAAGAACGCCAACCACCTCGGTGCCGTCAATCGCACCTACAACTATCTGGCCAAGGATCCCGAGTTTCAGGCGCTCAATCCGAACCACGCCAGCTATCCCTACAATCCGGCCCTCATCCTGCCCGGACCATCGGGTGCCGACGCCATCCGGCAGGTGTGGCGATGGATCTTCGCTGACGACGACGCGGTCGCGTTCTTGAACGGCGAGCCCGACGAGTTCGGCATGACGGTGAACCCGTACTACCTGCCGAAGGACGCCGATGGTGCGCTCGTTCCCTGGTACATCGACGCGAACGGCGACTACATCGAGACGCCGATCATCAAGGAGGTCGGACTCACCAACCTCGACGGCACCCCCAAGGTGCTGTCGCAGGAGGCGCTCGACTCGTTCCCTCGAAACGACGAGACCATCATGCCGCTCAAACTGACAGGGGAGCGTTCGCGGTTCGATTCGTTGCAGCTCGCCCCGTTCGCCGAGAGCTTCTTGGGGGCCGCCCGGCAGGCCTTCCGTGCTGACCCACGGTCGAAGGTCACTTGGAACCCCAACACGATCAACTCGGTGGGCGAACTCGGCGACTGGGTGAGCGGCGGAGCCCAGCTGCCCGGCCAGAAGTTCATGCTGGCGATCACCGATACCGTCTCGGCGGAGCGCTGGGGGTTGAGCACGGCATCCCTTCGTGGGGCGGACCGAACCGTCGCCGTTGACGTCAATGCCGAGTCCATGCAGAAGGCTCTGGTCGCCCTCGA
Organism: Auritidibacter sp. Marseille-P8566; assembly: GCA_943372535.1. Taxonomy (GTDB): domain Bacteria; phylum Actinomycetota; class Actinomycetes; order Actinomycetales; family Microbacteriaceae; genus Rhodoglobus. Next base: position 3,514 of record CALRZA010000114.1, on the reverse strand, counting down.
GGCGACGAGCCTCGACGAGGTCAAGCAGGTCAATCCTGCAGCAGTGCCGTTCGACGGTTATCCCCTCACGGTGGTCACCTACGCCGGGGTCAACCTCACCAAAGCGACCGCGGCTGAGCGCACGACCATCGTGAACATGCTCGCTCAGGTCACGACGACAGGCCAGGTGCCGGGCACGGCACCCGGACAGCTGCCCGCAGGCTACGTGCCGCTCACCACGACACTCGCGACGCAGGCCTCCACCGCAATCGACGCGATTCGCGCCTACGTCGCTCCGAAGACGACTCCGAGTTCCACATCACCGTCCAATGGCATCGCTCAGGATGACTACACCCCGGAGTCGCTCCCCACTGAATCACTAGGGGCAGACCCGGTGGTGACCCAGGGCGTCGACGAACTCGCCTCCGGCGTGACACCGGCCTCGTCGTCCGAGCCGATCGCCCGTAACGGCATCGTCATCGCCCTCGTCGTCGGCCTTGCCGGCTTCCTGATCGCCCCGTTCCTGTTCCGCGGGAGGGGCGTGCTCTAACCCACAAGCTTCTTTCGGACACCCGTCCCGACCGAAAGGAAACCCCCCATCGAACGACCAAGAGCGATGAGGGGCTAGTCCATCAGGACTGAACTACTGGGGCACCTTACCAAACAGAGGTTGGAAAAATGTCAAAGAACAAGCTGCGCCTCGGCGCGGTCGCCGCTGCTGCGGTCGCCGCCCTGGCGTTCGGTGCGGCGGCCCCTGCGTACGCAGACCCGTCGGGCTTCAAGGACCTGGTTGGCGTCGGCTCCGACACCACCCAGGACATCGTCGGCGGTCTCGCCAACGTCATCCCCGCCCTCGGTTCCTACGACGCGTTCGGATCCGCCACGATCCAGACCCGCGCCGGTGGCCCGACGTTCACCCGTCCCAACGGATCGACCGCGGGCGTTCAGGCGCTCTCGGCGTCGGTGAACAACACCGGCGTGCGTACGTTCCCCGCTTCGGGTGGCGTGAGCATCACCGACCAGGTTGACTTCGCCCGCAGCTCAAGCGCTCCGAGCACGTCGTCCTTCCCGGGCACGGACCTCACCTTCATCCCGTTCGCCCGGGACGCGGTCTCGTTCGCGGTCAGTGCGGCCAGCGACTTCCCGCGCGATATCGCGCTCGGAAACGCCAGCCAGGACTCGATCTCGCCGGCGCCGTTCACGCTGCGCAACATCTACCGTGGCACGGTCACGACCTACGTTGATGGCGACTTCAACTCGGTCACGATCCGTCCGATCATTCCCCAGACCGGCTCGGGCACGCGCTCGTTCTGGCTGTCGGCGCTGGGCCTGACCGAGACGACGATCATCGGAACCCCGACGACCGACATCGGCAACACGGCTCAGGAGCACAACGGTACCTACATCGTCAACGCGGGCGACATCGCTCCGTTCTCGGTGGCGCAGTACATCGCGCAGGGCAACCACGGCGCGCTGCCGACCACGGTCACCGAGCGTCGCGGAACGATCGAGCTCGGCAATGTCGACACGGTCAAGCCGATCATCCTGACCCCGGGTGGCGGAATCGAGCTCAACACCTCGTTCCCGATCAACCGCCTGGTGTTCAACGTCGTCGAGACCGCGCGCCTCACGGGCACTTCGGCCGAGGATGTCGCGCTCCAGACTGCGTTCGCTGGCACCACCTCCTCGGTGTGCGCGGCTTCGGCCACGATCAAGCAGTACGGCTTCGGCACCATCGGTTCGCTCTGCGGCAACACCACCACCTACAAGCAGGGCTTCCGCTACTAAGCGGCGGTCTGTTCCTCAACCCCCCTTAACAGGAAACAGGACAATGAACCTCAAGAAAAAGCTCGCTTCGTTCGCCGTCATCGGCGCCGTGCTGGCGGGTGGCTTCATCGCCGCCGCGCCCGCCTCGGCCGCCGAGATCCCCGGCGCCACCCTCACCATCACCCCCACGAGCGGAAACGTCTCCGACACGTACTTCCTCCAGAGCATCGCCGCCAGCGCTGCTGCTCCGGTCGGATACCGTGCGCTCGGTGGAACGTTCGTCTACCAGGGCGGGGTCAACCTCGGTTCGATCTCGAACGCCCGCACGACGGCGATGCCGTCGACCGCGGGAACGAACGGTCTCGACGGCAACCTGCCCGTCTTCATGGACCGGTCGATCTCCCCGACGAACAACTTCGTGTCGAACAAGCAGCTCACCGGCCTCACGGGCGGCACGCTGCAGACGGGCCAGTTCGAGCTGCGGTTCTACTACTTCGCCTCGAGCACGTCGCCGAACTACGCGGCGGACCCGTACATCAAGCTCGACCTGACGTACAACGCGACCACGGGTGACTGGTCAGTCTTCACCGCCGCTGTCGCGACCACGACCTCGCTCACCGCGAGCGCGGCCGCCAGCACGGTGACCCTGACGGCCACGGTCAAGAAGCCCGACACCACCACGGCGACTGACGCCACCGGTGACGTCGTCTTCAAGGAAGGCGCCACCACGGTTGCTACCGTTCCGGTCGCCTCGGGTGTCGCCACCGCGTCGCTCACAGGCGTCGCCGATGGTTCGCACACCTACACCGCCGAGTTCGTCCCGACCGGAACCGTGTACGCGGGTTCGACCTCGGGCAGCGCCTCGGTTCAGGTCGGCGGCATCACGGCCACCTCGACGATCAACGTCACGATCCCCAACAACGTGGGTGCGCTCACGCTGACGGGTGTCTCGTCGTCGGTCAACCTCGGCACCGCCGTTCTCGGCTCGGGCACGCTCAACGCGTCCGGCACCCTGAACGCGGTCGTCACCGACACCCGCCAGCTGGACTACCCGGCGTGGAGCCTCACCGGCCAGGTGGGGGACTTCACCGCTGGGACGAACGTCCTCGACGGCAAGTACCTCGGTTGGACCCCGGCGGTCTCTGGTTCCGCGGTCTCCGGTCCGGAGTCCTCGGTCGCGGGCGCGGTTGTGCTCCCGGCTCCGGCCACCACGAACGGCATCAAGGCCATCAGCACCCTCGCGACGGGCCAGCCGAACAACGCCGGCACTGTCACCAACGCGAGCGCGCTGCTCGAGCTGAAGGCGCCGTCGAACACCCCCCAGGGCGCGTACTCCGCGACCCTGACGCTCACCCTCATCTAGGGTTCGCGTCACCCGGGCGGGTTGGGGTCGACTTCGGTCGGCTCCAGCCCGCTCACCACGTCGTTCACGCGGCGTTCACCACCCGCATGCTTCCCGATGATTGGCTACCCACGATGTCCCGACTCCTCGTTCCCAGCGTCCTTCTGGCGCTCGCCCTCGCCGCCGTTCCCGTTCTGGGCGCCGGCGCCGTGGAGTCCCTGCGCACCGAGGGTGAGGTGACGTGGGCCGTCGAGCCCCTCCCCACCCCCGACGGTCAGCGCCGCACGTTCGAGTACGCCGTCGACCCCGGCACCCAGATCGTCGACTCGGTCGTCATCACCAACCTGGGCGAGACCAGCGCCGAGTTCCTGATCTACGCGACAGACGCGATCAACGAGCCGGAGACCGGCGCCTTCGGACTGCTCG
>CALRZA010000113.1:0-6490 GCA_943372535.1 Auritidibacter sp. Marseille-P8566 | reverse complement strand
GAGTCGCGGCCGGTGAGCTGACCGACGGCAGGACCCACGATCGTGATCCCCCGCTCACGCAGGGTCGCGATGTTCGCGACCGTCGCCGGGTTCTGCCACATCTCCGTGTGCATCGCGGGCGCGATCACGACCGGGGCCGTGCTGGCCAGGATCGTGTTGCCGAGCAGGTCGTCGGCGAGGCCCGCCGTGAGCTTGGCGATCGTGTTCGCCGTGGCAGGCGCGACGACGATGAGATCGGCCGCCTGTCCGATCGCGACGTGACGCACCTCGGCGACGCCCTCGTAGAGGTCGGAGTACACAGGGTTACGACTGATCGCCTCGAGCGTCGGCCGCCCCACGAAGCGCAGGGCGTTCTCGGTCGCCACGACATGCACGTCGTGGCCCGCGAGCACGAGGGCGCGCACGACCGAGACGGCCTTGTAGGCGGCAATGCCGCCGGTGATCCCGACGACAACGTTGAGCGCGGTCATGAGCGACTCACGAACCGACAGCGACTCGACGACCGAGGGGTGACTAGTCCGTGCTCAGACGCTTGAGCTCGAGCTTGTCTTCGTTGATCTCGTGCAGCGCGACCGAGAGCGGCTTGTCGTCGATCGTCGAGTCGACGAGCGGACCGACGTTGTCGAACAGGCTGCCCTCGTGGAGGTCGGCGTAGTAGTCGTTGATCTGACGCGCGCGCTTCGAGGCGAAGATCACGAGCTGGTACTTCGAGTCGACCTTCGACAGCAGCTCGTCGATAGGCGGGTCGATGATCCCGGAGTGCTTGTCAACCATGGTGCTCCTCAGTCTGAAGGGAAGTGGTCGCGCCGACGGGCGCATCCATCAATTCTACGACCTCGCGGGCCGCCTGACCGACGTCGGTGTTCACGACGCGCGCGTCGAACTCGTTCTGGGCGGCCAACTCGACCTTGGCGGTCTCCAGTCGGCGTTGCTGATCCTCGGCGCTCTCGGTGCCGCGACCGAGCAGTCGACGCACCAGTTCGTCCCAGCTCGGCGGCAGCAGGAAGATCAGGAGCGCGTCGGGCATGACCGCGCGAACGGACCGCGCGCCCTGCAGATCGATCTCGAGCAGCACCCGCTTGCCCGCGGCAAGAGCGGCATCGATCGGGGGGCGCGGGGTGCCGTAGCGGTAGGAGTTGTGCACGATGGCCCACTCCAGCAGCTCTCCGTGCTCGATCATGCGGTCGAACTCGGCATCGCTGACGAAGAAGTAGTGCACGCCGTCGACCTCGCCCGGCCGGGGCGGTCGCGTCGTCGCCGACACGCTCAGTTGCACCTCGGGATGGTGGTCGCGGATGTGCGCGGACACGGTGCCCTTGCCGACCGCGGTCGGGCCCGCGAGCACGACGAGGCGGCGGGGTCCGGCGCCCTCTCGGGCGACCAGATAGTCGCGGAGGCGGTCGCGCTGACGCAGACCGAGCCCGCCGACGCGCTTCTTGTCGCTGATCTCGAGGGCCGCCATGGTCTTGTCGACCCGGGTCGGGCCGAGGGTCGGCACGCTGAGCAGCAGCTCGCGCACCCGCAGGCTCGCCTCAGCGCTGTCGGCGTCGCGCCACGCGACCTCGGCGACATCGAGGGCGGTGCGTCGGCGGCGCGCCACCGCGTTCTTGACCGCAGCTCGGGCCTGTCGCGCGGCGACCGCGGCGCGGCCTGCGGCTGCACGGTCGACCTCGGGAGGAGCCGGTCGAGGGCTCACGAGGCCGTCACCGCCCGGAGCTCGGCGCCCTGCGCCGCCACGGCCTCGGCGAGCCCGTGCGGGCCCACGCGCAACAGGCTGCGCCCGACATTGGCGACGACGTTCGAGGCGACCGGACCGAACAGGGCAGGAAGGTCGCTGAGGGCGGCCCCCTGCTCGCCGAATCCCGGCACGAGGATCGGGGTGGCGGCGAGGGCCGAGGTCGGGATGCCGTAGTCGGCCAGGCGCACCGTCGCGCCGATCACGACCCCGACCGATCCGAGAGGCTGTTCTGCGTTGAGCAACTCCACCCCTGCGACGATACCCGCCGCCACGGTCGCTCCGCGGTTCTCCCCCGAATCGATGATCGCTTTCTGCACGTCGGCGGCTTCGGGATTGGAGGTCGCCGCCAGTACGAAGAGCCCCTTGCCGTGCGCGGCGGCGGTCGCCACCGGATCCGCGAGCGATCCCAGCCCCTGGTAGGCGGCGATCGTCATCGCGTCGGCTTCGAGCGGGCTGCCGGACGTCAGCCACGCCTCGGCGTAGGCGGCGACCGTCGAGCCGATGTCGCCGCGCTTCACATCGGCGATGACGAGCAGCCCGGCGGCGCGGGCCGCGGCGAGGGTCTCCTCGAGCGCGGCGTAGCCTGCCGCTCCGTGGCGTTCGAAGAAGGCGATCTGCGGCTTGACGATGCCGATGGAGCCGGCGGCGGCATCCACGCAGCGCAGCGCGAAGTCGCGCACCCCCGCGGCCGAGTCGGGCAGACCCCACTCGGCGAGCAGGAAGGCGTGCGGATCGATGCCGAGGCAGAGTCCGCCCCGGTCGCTCAGGGTCGCGGCGAGGCGCGCACCGAACTCAGCCACGCGACCGGGCCAGGTTCTCGGCGCGCGCGATCGCATAGTCCTGAAGGGACGTGACGGTGAAGCCCTCGCGGATCGCTTCGAAGCTCGCGACGGCGGCCCCGAGCTGGGCGATCGTCGTGAACAGCGGCTTGTCGGCAGCCACGGTGGCCATGCGGATCTCGTAGCCGTCGGCGCGCGCGCTGCGGCCGCTCGGGGTGTTGATGACGACATCCACCTGACCGCTGTTGATCAGCTCGACGATCGACGGCTGGCCGTCGACGACCTCCTGGCCCATGAAGTACTTGCGCACGACCCGGGCCTCGATGCCGTTGCGCGCGAGCACCTCGGCCGTGCCCTCGGTGGCGAGGATCTCGAACCCGAGCTGACGCAGACGCAGGATCGGCAGCACGATCGCCCGCTTGTCGCGGTCGGCGACCGACACGAAGACCGCGCCGCTCGACGGGAGGCCTCCGTAGGCCGCCTCCTGGCTCTTGGCGAACGCGCGCGGGAAGTTGCTGTCGATGCCCATGACCTCGCCGGTCGAGCGCATCTCCGGGCCGAGCACCGAGTCGACGACATTGCCCTCGACGGTACGGAAGCGCTTGAACGGCAGCACCGCCTCCTTGACCGAGACCGGCGCATCCATCGGCACGATCGAGCCGTCCTGAGCGGGCAGCAGGCCGTCATCCACGAGGCTGCGGATGCTGCGGCCGACCATGATGAGGGAGGCCGCCTTGGCGAGCGGGATGCCGAGGGCCTTCGACACGAACGGCACGGTGCGCGACGCCCGCGGGTTGGCCTCGAGCACGTAGAGGATGCCCTGGCCGATCGCGAACTGCACGTTGAGCAGCCCGCGCACGCCGATGCCCTCGGCGATCGCGAGAGTCGCCTCGCGCACCCGGTTGATGACCTCGCGGCCGAGCGTCACCGGGGGCAGCGTGCACGCCGAGTCGCCGGAGTGGATGCCGGCCTCCTCGATGTGCTCCATGATGCCGCCGATGTAGAGCTCGGTGCCGTCATAGAGCGCATCGATGTCGATCTCCACGGCGTCATCGAGGAAGCGGTCGACGAGCAGCGGGGATCCCGGGGCGATGATCGCCTGATCCTTCACCCGGTCGAAGTAGTCGACGAGTGACTCGGTGTCGTAGACGATCTCCATGCCGCGGCCGCCAAGCACGTGGCTCGGTCGCACCAGCACGGGGTAGCCGATCTCCTCGGCGATGGTCACGGCCTCGGCCTGATTCGTCGCCGTCCCGTTGCGAGGCGCCATGAGACCGGCGGCGTCGAGGATGCCCGAGAACAGCCCGCGCTCCTCGGCGAGGTCGATCGCCTCGGGGGTCGTACCGAGGATCGGCACGCCGGCGTCCTTGAGTCCCTGCGCGAGCCCGAGCGCGGTCTGGCCGCCGAGCTGCACGACGACGCCGACGAGTTCGCCCGACTGCGACTCGGCGTGGATGATCTCCAGCACGTCTTCGAGGGTGAGCGGCTCGAAGTAGAGCCGGTCGCTCGTGTCGTAGTCGGTCGAGACCGTCTCGGGGTTGCAGTTGATCATGATCGTCTCGAACCCGGCGTCGGCCAGCGCGAAGCTCGCGTGCACGCAGGAGTAATCGAACTCGATGCCCTGGCCGATGCGGTTGGGTCCGGAGCCGAGGATGACGACCTTGCGTCGGTCGCTCGGCTGCACCTCGGTCTCGAGGTCGTAGCTCGAGTAGTGGTACGGGGTGAGGGCCGGGAACTCGCCGGCGCAGGTGTCGACGGTCTTGTAGACCGGGCGCACGCCGAGCTGCCAGCGCAGCGCCCGCACGTCGGGCTCGGTCAGCCCGCGCAGCTGGGCGATCTGGGCATCGCTGAAGCCGTGGTCCTTGGCGAGGCGCAGCGCGGCCTCGTCGAGGTCGGTCGACCCGGCCACGGCATCCGCGACCTCGTTGATCAGCACGATCTGGTCGAGGAACCACGGGTCGATGCCGGTCGCCTCGAAGAGCTGCTCGACGGTCGCTCCGGCGCGCAGCGCCTGCTGCACGACGACGATGCGGCCGTCGGTCGGCACGCTCGCGATCGCGAGCAGCTCGTCGATCGCGCCGGGCTCGCCGACCCAGTGGAAGCTGCTGCCCCGCTTCTCGAGCGAGCGCAGCGCCTTCTGCAACGCGGTCGTGTAGTTGCGGCCGATCGCCATCGCCTCGCCGACCGACTTCATGGTGGTCGTCAGCCGCACATCCGCGGCCGGGAACTTCTCGAAGGCGAAGCGGGGCACCTTGACGACGACATAGTCGAGAGTGGGCTCGAAGCTCGCCGGGGTGACCTTGGTGATGTCGTTGGGGATCTCGTCGAGGCGGTAGCCGATCGCAAGCTTGGCCGCGATCTTGGCGATCGGGAAGCCGGTCGCCTTGGAGGCCAGCGCACTCGACCGCGACACTCGCGGGTTCATCTCGATCACGATGACGCGCCCGGTCTTCGGGTCGACCGCGAACTGGATGTTGCAGCCCCCGGTGTCGACCCCGACCGCGCGGATGATGTCGATGCCGATGTTGCGCAGGTTCTGGTACTCGCGGTCGGTCAGGGTGAGGGCCGGGGCGACCGTGATCGAGTCGCCGGTGTGCACGCCGACCGGGTCGACGTTCTCGATCGAGCAGACGACGACGGTGTTGTCGGCCGTGTCGCGCATGAGCTCGAGCTCGTACTCCTTCCACCCGAGGATCGACTCCTCGAGCAGCACCTCGGTCGTGGGGCTCTGGTGCAGGCCATCGGTCACCATGCGCTCGAGCTCCTCGCGAGAGTACGCGAAGCCGGACCCGAGGCCGCCCATCGTGAAGCTCGGGCGGATCACGAGCGGGTATCCGAGGTCGTCGGCGAAGGTGATCGCCTCCTCGAGCGTGTGGGCGATGTGCGAGCGCGCGACATCGGCGCCGGCATCCAGCACGAGCTGCTTGAAGATCTGGCGGTCTTCGCCCTTGTTGATCGCCTCGAAGTTGGCGCCGATCAGCTCGACGCCGTACTTCTCGAGGATGCCGTTCTTGTGCAGGTCGATCGCCGCGTTGAGGGCCGTCTGGCCGCCCAGCGTCGGCAGGATCGCGTCGGGCTTCTCCTTGATGATGATCGACTCGATGACCTGCCAGGTGATCGGCTCGATGTAGGTCGCGTCGGCGAAGTCGGGGTCGGTCATGATCGTCGCCGGGTTGGAGTTGACGAGGATGACGCGCACGCCCTCCTCGCGCAGCACCCGGCAGGCCTGGGTGCCGGAGTAGTCGAACTCGGCGGCCTGACCGATGACGATCGGACCGGAGCCGATGACGAGGACCGAGGTGATGTCGGCGCGCTTGGGCACTAGTTCTCCTCGCGGGTCGAGCGAGTCGAGACCTCGCCCGCGTCTGTCGTTGGTGAGATCTCGACAGGCTCGATCCGCTGGTGCTGCAGCACCAGCGCACGGAACCGGTCGAAGAGGTACATGCTGTCGTGCGGGCCGGCGGCCGCCTCGGGGTGGTACTGCACCGAGAACGCCGGGATGTCGAGGGCGCGCAGGCCCTCCACGACGTTGTCGTTGAGGTTCACGTGGCTCACCTCGACGCGACCGAAGCCGGCCGGGCTCTCGCTGACCTCGCCGATCGGGGCGTCGACCGCGAACCCGTGGTTGTGGCTCGTGATCTCGGTGCGCCCGGTCTCGACATCCACGACCGGCTGGTTGATGCCGCGGTGGCCGAAGGGCAGCTTGTAGGTGCCGTAGCCGAGAGCGCGACCGAGCAGCTGGTTGCCGAAGCAGATGCCGAAGAACGGCAGTCCCGCCCGCAGGATGCCCTGCAGCAGTTCGACGTGCTGATCGCTGGCCCCGGGATCGCCCGGCCCGTTCGAGTAGAACGCGGCGACGGGCTGGATCGCGAGGACCTCGTCGAGGGTCACCGACTGCGGCAGCACGTGCACGTCGAAGCCGCGCGCGGCGAGGTAGTTGAGGGTGGAGGTCTTCACCCCGAGATCGAGCACC
>CALRZA010000112.1:0-6496 GCA_943372535.1 Auritidibacter sp. Marseille-P8566 | reverse complement strand
GTCCGGGCTATCCCTCGATGAACTGCGCCGGGAAGCCCGCTCGGCTCGCGACCGCCTTGATGAGGCCGGCATCGCTCGACGGGAGAGGCAGCGACGAGACGCTCGCTACCTCAAGCGGTGGGTGCGCGACGATGGCATGTATCAGGGTGCGTTCCTGCTCGACCCGGAGTCGGGTCAGCATCTCTTCAGCGCGCTCGACGCGGTCATGGCGCCGCGTCGTCGTGTCACGTTTCGTGAGCAGGTCGAGATGGTGCCGGAGGCGGCGACCGACGATCGCACCAACGACCAGCGTCTCGCCGACGCGCTCGTCGACATCGTGCGAGTTGCTGTCGATGCCAACCCGGGGACACTCTTCGGTGGGCAGCGACCGGGGGTGCGCGTCGTCGTGACAGCGGAGACCCTGCGGCGGGACGGCGGGCATGGGTACCTCGAAGGGGACGCGCAGCCTGTCTCCCGCGCGACCGTTGATCGGTTCGTCTGCGACACCGGGGTGGTGGGGCTCAAGCTCGGCGCGCTCGGACAGGCTCTGAACCTCGGGCGCACCCAACGACTCTTCAGCCCAGGCCAACGACTCGCGATCTCAGTTCGAGACGGTGGATGTCTCTTCCCCGGGTGCACCAAGCCACCATCCGCGTGCGAAGTGCATCACATCGTCGAATGGAAGAATCGCGGTTTGACGAATGTCGCCGACGGAGTGCTGCTCTGCCGACATCACCACATGCTTCTTCACAACAACCACTGGCGAATCGTGCGGAAGCCGGACGGGTACTGGCTGCGGCCACCGCGCGAGCGTGACCCGATTCAGACGCTGATCGCGTTGCCGTCGAAGAGCCCGCTGATGCGGGAACTCGCTCTCGCGCGAGCATCCGTCGCGGGGTGAGGAGCCGCAGGTCGCTGTCGTGGGGTATTCGCCGCAGGTCGCCGTCGCGGGGTGAGGAGCAGCCGACGGCGGCGTATGGAGACCTCCCCCGAAGCGACCTCCGGTAGAATCGGGGCACCCTGACACTCAGGCACCCCTCGGCCACGGCGTCCCCGTGCGGCGATCAGACTCGGTGCCGCACATATCGAACCGGAGAACGCCCATGGCCCACGCCATCCCCGAGAAGCCCGCCCTCGAAGGTCTGGAAGACAAGTGGGGCCCGGCCTGGGAGTCGCAAGGCACCTACCGGTTCGATCGTGAGGCCGCCCTGGCTGCGGGGTCGACGTTCTCCGTCGACACGCCCCCGCCCACGGCATCCGGAAGCCTGCACGTCGGGCACGTGTTCAGCTACACCCACATGGATCTCGTCACGCGCTTCCAGCGCATGCGCGGCAAGAGCATCTTCTACCCGATGGGGTGGGACGACAACGGGCTGCCGACCGAACGCCGCGTGCAGAACTATTACGGCGTGCGCTGCGACCCGAGCCTGCCGTACGACGCGGGCTTCACTCCCCCGTTGCAGGGCGGCGAGGGCACGAGCGGCAAGGCCGCCGATCAGGTGCCCATCTCGCGTCGCAACTTCATCGAGCTCTGCGAGGAGCTCACCGCCGAAGACGAGAAGCAGTTCGAGGATCTCTGGCGCCAGCTCGGCTTGAGCGTCGACTGGTCGCTGACCTACCGCACGATCGGCGACCACGCGCAGGCCACCGCGCAGCGGGCCTTCCTGCGCAACCTCGCCCGCGGCGAGGCCTACCAGGCCGATGCGCCCACCCTGTGGGACATCACGTTCCGTACCGCGGTCGCCCAAGCCGAACTCGAAGACAAGGAGCAGCCGGCCGCCTACCACCGGGTCGCCTTCCACCGCACCGACGGCCTCGGCGACATCGAGATCGAGACCACACGCCCCGAGCTGCTCGCCGCGTGCGTAGCGCTCGTGGCGCATCCCGATGACGAGCGCTACCAGCCGTTCTTCGGCACCACGGTGACGACGCCGCTCTTCGGCGTGGAGGTGCCCGTCGTCGCCCACCACCTCGCCCAGAAGGACAAGGGATCGGGCATCGCCATGATCTGCACCTTCGGCGACGTGACCGACGTGATCTGGTGGCGCGAGCTCGACCTGCCGAACCGCACGATCATCGGAGCCGACGGGCGCATCGTCGCCGAGGCTCCCGACGCGATCGCGACCGACGACGCGAAGGCCGTCTACGCCGAGCTCGCGGGCAAGACGGTCTTCTCGGCCAAGGCCCGCGTCGTCGAGCTCTTGCGCGAGTCAGGCGAGCTCATCGGCGACCCCAAGCCGATCGTGCATCAGGTGAAGTTCTTCGAGAAGGGCGACAAGCCTCTCGAGATCATCTCGACCCGCCAGTGGTACATCAGCAACGGCGCCCGGGATGCCGACCTGCGTGATCGCCTCGTCGCGGCCGGGCAGCAGATCGCCTTCACCCCCGACCACATGCGCGTGCGCTACGAGAACTGGGTCGGCGGCCTCACGGGCGACTGGCTCATCTCACGCCAGCGCTTCTTCGGCGTGCCGATCCCGGTCTGGTACGAGCTCGACGCCGACGGCGAGAAGGGTGCGGTCATCGTGCCCGACGAGGCAAGTCTGCCTGTCGACCCGTCGAGCGACGTGCCCCCGGGCTACACCGAGGCCGACCGCGGCACGCGCTTCGTCGGTGAGGTCGACATCATGGACACCTGGGCCACGTCGAGCCTGACCCCGCAGATCGCCGGCGGCTGGGTCACCGACCCGGAGCTGTTCGACCTCGTGTTCCCGTACTCGCTGCGCAGCCAGGGCCAGGACATCATCCGCACGTGGTTGTTCTCCACGGTTCTGCGGGCCGAGCTCGAGCACGGCCAGATCCCGTGGGCGAACGCGGGCATCTCGGGCTTCATCGTCGACCCCGATCGCAAGAAGATGTCGAAGTCGAAGGGCAACGTCGTCACCCCCAAGGGCATGCTCGACGAGCACGGCTCGGATGCGGTCCGATACTGGGCCGCCTCCAGTCGCCTCGGCACTGACGCGGCCTTCGACCCGCAGAATCCCAAGCAGATCAAGATCGGACGGCGCCTGGCGATCAAGGTGCTCAACGCGGCGAAGTTCGTGTACTCGTTCCCCGAGGCCACGACCGCGACGGTCACCGACCCCCTCGACCTCGACATGCTCGCCACCCTCGGCGCCGTGATCACGACGGCGACCGACGCCCTGGAGGCCTTCGACCACGCGCGCGCCCTCGAGTCGGCCGAGCAGTTCTTCTGGACCTTCTGCGACGACTACCTCGAGCTCGTCAAGGAGCGCGCCTACGGTGCGTCGACGCCCGAGGGCCAGGCGAGTGCGGCGACCGCCCTGCGCACCGCGATCGATGTGTTCCTGCGCCTGTTCGCGCCGTACCTGCCCTTCGCGACCGAGGAGGTCTGGAGCTGGACGCACGACGGGTCGGTGCACACGGCCTCGTGGCCGACGGTGGCCGAGACCGGCGTGACGTCGGCCCCCCGCGGGATGCTGCTTGCCGTGAGCGAGGCGCTCATCGGCATCCGCCGGGCGAAGACGGACGCGAAGGCGTCGCAGAAGACCGAAGTGACGTCGGCGACGATCGCGGGCCCCGGCATCCTGCGCGACGCGCTCGACGACCTGCGTGCCGTCGGTCGCATCGCGACGGTCGAATTCGTCGAGGCCGATGCCATCGAGGTTCGCGACATCGTGCTCGCCGAGGTGGCCGAGTGAGCGTGACGATCCGCCCGGTGGCCCCGGGCGACGCCGAGGCCTGGCGCGTGCTGTTCACCGCCTACGGCGTCTTCTACGAGACCGACTTCACGCCGCAGATCCTCGACGCCGTGTGGGGGTTGCTGCTGGATCCGGGCGCCGGCGTGGATGCTCTGGTCGCGGAGGACGCCCACGGCGACGTCGTCGGGTTCGCCCACTACCGGTCGCACCCCGACACCTTCACCGGCGGTCGCGACTGGTTTCTCGACGACCTGTATGTCACCGAGGAGGCCCGCGGGCTCGGAGCAGCGACCGCGCTCATCCAACACCTCACCGGCCTGGCGAAGCAGCAGTCGCCGGCGGGCACGTTGCGCTGGATTACCGCGGCCGACAACCACCGCGCTCAGCGCGTCTACGATCGCCTCGCCCATCGCACGACGTGGGTGACCTACGAGGTGAGGCTCTGATGCAGCTCGGCACGCGTTGGAATGTCGGCGACGAACCGCCGGCCCGCCTGCCTGCCGAGGTCGTCGCGGCCATCGCGCAGGTCGAGGCGGAACTCGACGGCATCCCGACGGACGGTTGGCGCTGGACTCTCACCTGGCTCGAGGGCCGCCCGGTCGCCGAGCTCGATGACGGCACGACCGTGCGAGTGGATGCCGCCGGTCGCGTCACGATCACCGAGGGCGACTAGTCCACAGCCCGTGTGCCCGGCGGAGGCGGTGGGATAGGGTGACCCCACCCGCACCCACCGGACGTGCGGGCGAAGGGACGGACCCGTGACCATCGTTTCTCGCGCGGCCACCAGTGTGGCCCTGGGCGCGGCCCTCGTTCTCGTCATCGCCTCCCCGGCAGCGGCGGCGCCGTGGTCGTCGACTCAGACGATCAGTGGCACCGAGTGGGGCCTCTCGAGCACGCCCGGCGCCATCGGTCAGGTTCGGGATGCGGCTGCACTGCTCACGAGCACCTCTCAGCGCTTCGGGGTGCTCACCATCGACACCTTCGAGGCGTTCTGCGACACGGCGACGGCGAGCGTGGACACCGACGCCGCGACCGGCGACATCCTCGTCACCTGCGACGCGCAGGAGTCCGACTCGTTCGGACTCTTCGTCACCCCGAGCTACCGTCTCTACGCGGGCGGCGATCTGGCCCGTCTGTTCTACGCGATCGAGAATCGCAGCCTGAGCGACATCACGGTCGGCGACTTCTTCCTCTCCGACACCTACGACGACTTCGGCAACTACCTCTCGTCGAACGGTCTGACCAACGGCATCCTCTCGTCGACCGACACGTGGATCGTGACCTCGGGGTTGGCCGACTCGACCGTCGCGGGCTCGGCCTGGGCCGTGACCGGCAACGCGGCCACCGTCTCGAGCGGCACGGTCTCGACCGGCACCACGCGGCACGACTTCACCGCGAAGACATTCGCCACCGGGTCGACCAGGCACGTCGCGGCCTTCGTGTCGATCGCGTTCCCGCTGTCGCCCTACAGCAGCTTCGAACAGCAGGATGCCGTGCTTGCGGCTGCGTCGGAAGCGGTGCAGTTCGACACCTTCTCGGGCCGGCTGATCGCAGGGCTCGCGCACGGCACCACGATTCTCAACTGGGGAACGGTGTCGACGCTCGGTCTCGGCGCGCCCGCGCCGGCCTCGACCCTCCCGCCGACCGGTCCGGAAGGCCTCAGGATCCTGGCGCTGGGTGCGGCGGGCGTGGGGGCGATCGCCCTCGGCGTGGTGATCGGCAGAAGCCGGCCCCGGCGATCCGCGAGCTGACCGGCACAGGAGGAGGCGCTAGGACGCCGAGTGCTGGGGGCGGATGACCGGGGCCGGGGCTGGGGGTCGATGCCTGGCTTCGATGCCAGGGTTCGATGCCAGTCGATGCCGGGGTTCGGCGGGCCGCTCAGCGCACCCGCGCTGCGAGCAGCGCCGCCTGGTGCTCGCGACCCGCTCGCGCGCGGTCCGTCGCGATCGCGCGCTGGAGGCTCTCACGGCTCATCGCGCGTCGGTCGGCGCGCCGCCGGGCCCAGAGGAGCACGGTGAGACTGACGCGCATCGCGAGCAGGTCGAGACCGCTGGCATTGCGGGTGATGGGCCGCATGGCGGCGGGACTGACGATCATGGTGAACTCCTCCTCGAGAGCGATTCTGCCGGGAGCCACCGACAGGGTGCTGGCGGTCATCGGTCATCCTCCTGGGCGTGCGGGGTCGCCTCGGGATCGGGTGTCTCAACACCGTCGATCACCGGGAACGCGTTGAAATGGATCTGCACGGGCCGAGAGCCCGGCAGGTTCTGGTCGCGGAGAGGGCCGAACGTCTCCTTGGACCAGGCCTCCCACGACGCGACGACGGCCTTGAGCTGCTCGCGCGTCAGCCGCAGGTTGGCGGTGGCGATGGCCGAGCTGTCGACCCACTCGGGCAGTCGATCGAAGCCGAGGTCGAGGTACTCGTTGAGCACCTGAGAGCGTTGCCGCTCCCACTGTCGCAGCGCGGTTCGGGTGACCGTCTGCGCGGCGGGCGAGTCCCCGATCTCGGCAGCGTCGAGGGAGATGCTGCCGGGCACTCGCTCCCACCAGCGCTCCCGTGCGGTGCCGCGCCCCTCCACTTCACGCACGAAGCCGTGGCGCTCGAGCTGACGCAGGTGATAGCTCGTGGCTCCGCTCGACTCGCCCAGTCGTTCGGCGAGCATGCTGGCCGTGGCGGCGCCGTGCACCGAGAGCACGTTGAAGAGCTCGGCTCGCAGGGGGTGTGACAGCCCCTTGAGCGAGTCGAAGTCGAGAGTGCGCTCGGGGAGCGGAGTCGGTTCGGTCATGCTGCAAAGATACCTCTGCAAAGGTTTCTTTGCAACAAGCACTTTGCAACAGAATCTTTGCAACAGAGT
>CALRZA010000111.1:0-6502 GCA_943372535.1 Auritidibacter sp. Marseille-P8566 | reverse complement strand
CGGCGTGCCGGGCACGGACTCGTCGTCGTGGGGTCGCACGTGAGCGGCACGAGCGCTCAGGTCGAGGCGCTGCGCTCGGCCCGCTCCGTCGCCGACGTCGAGCTCGACGTTCGCGCGGTGCTCGGCTCCGGTCGCACCGCCGAGGTGCGGCGCTGCGCGGCGGCCGTCGCGACCGGCCTGCGCACCGGCACGGTGCTGCTCGTCACGAGTCGCGAAGTCGTGATCGGCGACGACGCCGGGTCGAGTCTGCAGATCGCTCGATCGGTGTCGTCCGCTCTCGTCGAGGTGGCCGCCGAGGCGATCGCCGCAGAACCCGCGTGGCTGATCGCCAAGGGCGGCATCACCTCGCACGAAGTGGCAGTGGATGCCCTCGGCCTGCGCCGCGCCGAGGTGCGGGGTCAACTCGGCCCCGGGATCATCTCCCTGCTCGTGCCGATCATCGCCCGCCCCGAGGCCGTCGGGATGCCGTTCGTCGTCTTCGCGGGCAATGTCGGCGATGCGTCTGCACTCGCTGACGCGGTGGCCCGCCTCGAGGGTGACCGCTAGCGCCTACCAGCGACCGTGGATCGCCTCGCGGAACGTGCGGTTGTAGAGGTCGGTCACCTGCTCCGTGAACTCGGGCGTGAGCGGCGCCACCGACCCGGCCGACGCGTTGGAGCGCGCCTGCGCGACGTTGCGGGCGCCGGGGATGACGGTGGTCACGGCGGGCTGCTGCGCGAGCCAGGCGAGAGCGGCGACCGGCGCGGTCAGCCCCTGGGAGTCCGCGAACTCGGCGAACTCGGCCGCCGCCGCGACGCCCGTCTCGTAATCGACACCGGAGAACGTCTCACCCTGGTCGAAGGCCTCGCCGTGCCGGTTGTAGGTGCGGTGGTCGTTGGCTGCGAAGACGGTATCGCGGGTGTACTTGCCGCTGAGCAGGCCCGAGGCGAGGGGGACGCGCGCGATGATCGCGACCCCGGCCGCCTGCGCCGCGGGAAGAACCTCGTCGAAGGGCTTGAGCCGGAAGGCGTTGAGGATGATCTGCACGCTCGCGACGTTCGCTCGGGCGATCGCCGTGAGAGCCTGCGCGGACTCCTCGACGCTCACGCCGTAGCGCGCGATCGCCCCCTCCTCGACGAGGGTGTCGAGACCGTCGAAGACGCGATCGTCGTGGAAGACCGCCGTGGGCGGGCAGTGCAGCTGCACGAGGTCGAGCGTGTCGGTGCGCAGGTTGGTGCGCGACCGGTCGATCCACGTGCGGAAGTTCTCGAGGGTGTAGTTCTCGGCGATCTGCTCGACGCGGCGGCCGATCTTGGTCGCCACGAAGACGTCGAGCTCCGGACGGTCGGCGAGGAACCCGCCGATGATCGACTCGCTGCGTCCGTCGCCGTACACGTCGGCGGTATCGAAGAAGGTGACGCCGGAATCGGCGGCGGCCTGCAGGACGGCCACGGCATCCGCCTCGCTGACGTCGCCCCAGTCGGCCCCGAGCTGCCAGGTGCCGAGCCCGATGACGGAGACGGGGCGGCCGAGACGGGGAGCGTGGTGGGTCTGCATGCCTCCAGCCTACGGGCGCGCTGTGACGAAGCCGATCGCGTCGCTAGGAGATGACCTGCGCGAGCACCCGGGCCAGCCGGGGGCGCACGAGGTGGTCGTTGACCTCGACGCGGTGCATCGTCACGTGCCGCATCTGCTCGATGATCGACATCGTGCCGCGGGCGATGAACTGGTCGAGAGCGCCGTAGACGACGTCGATCGGCACCCGCACCGCGGCGATGTCGCTCACGGTCGTCTGCGACTCGATGCAGTTCTGCAGGCTCAGGATGAAGGGGGTCCAGTTGCGATCGGTGACCTCGAGCGCGGTGCCGAGATTGAAGATCTTCGAGAGCGTCGCGGCGGTGGCCATGGTGAAGTCCTTGTTGGCCCGCAGGAACTCGTAGGCCTTGAGATAGGCCCCGACCCGGGCGCGCACGGCGGGATTGCCGATCGCCGACGGCGCGATGTAGACCGGCGGACTCACGAGCACGAGTCGGCTGACGAGCTTCGGATACTGGGCCGCATAGCGCGCGGCGAGGAGGCTCCCCAAGGAGTGGCCCACCAGCACGAAGGGGGCGGTGAGCTTGAGCGACTCGATCGTCGCATTGATCGCAGCGACGTGCTCCTCGATCGTGTACGTCGCGCCCTCGGGGGCCGGCGATTCCCCGAAGCCCAGCAGATCGAGCGAGATGCAGCGGTGCCGATCCTCGATCAGCGGGATGACATGGCGGAAGGTCGCGGCTGAGGACGCGATCCCGTGCAGAAGGATGACGACCGGCCCCTCGCCGACGTCGCCGGCGATGCTCAGGAGCGGAGGCTGCGGCCGCCCGAGGAGACGGGACAGGGTGGTGCGCCAGCCGGGCATGGCACCAGTATCGCGCACCACGAGGAACGGGAGCGTCACGCGGACGCTCCCGTTCTCGAATCGCGTCAGGCGGTCGGCGCGGCCGGAGCGGCGGGCGCGGCCGGAGCCTCGTCGTCGCCGTCCAGCTTGTCCTTGACGAACTCGGTGGCGTCTTCGGCCTTGTCCTTGACGAACTCGGCCGCGTCGGCGGCCGTGTCCTTCACGGTCTCGGCGGCATCGCCCACGGCATCCTTCGCCTTCTCGAAGCCTTCGGCGATGTTCTCCTTGGCGTCATCGATGAAACCCATTGCTGACCCTCTCATCCGGTGCGGCACACGCCGACACCAGAAGGATAGTGGGCTAGTCGCGCAGCTGTTCCTTGTACTCGTTCTTGGCCTCGGTGGCGTCACGCTCGGCCTTCGCGCGCTCGACATCGGCCTCGGCGCGCTTCACGTCGCCCTCGGCCTGCAGCTCGTCGACCTTGTCGCTCACGCGCTCCTTGGTGTCGTCGACGAACTCGCCGATCTTCTTGCCGGTGGCCTCGGCGGCATCCTTCGCGTCGTCCATGAATCCCATGTCGTCCTCCTTGTGGTCGGGTGCCTCGGTGGCAAGCGATCCGGCCGGGTCGGCGCGGTCGCACTGTCGACGCTACGGAGGAGAACCTGAGATCTCAGGGCCTTGACAGCACGGGCGCAGTGACACAACCGTGATGCAAATGACGGTCGAATCGTGAGGAACGTTGGGTGTTGCCGCTACGGACCTCTCGCTAGCTTGGAGCGCATGAGGCGCATTCCGATTGTCACCACCGCACTGCTGATGGCCACGCTGACCCTCACGGGCTGCTCGGCCGGGTACTCCGAGTCCGTGTCCGACTCCAGCGGCGGAGTCTCCGCTCCCGCCGTCAGCGAAGGCAGCGACTCGGTCGCCGTCGACGGCGAGTCCACCGCCGACCGCCAGGTCATCGTCACCGGCTGGGTGACCGTCACGGTCGAGGAGCCGCGGGATGCCGCGACCGAGGCCATCCGCATCGCCGAGTCGATCGGGGGGCGCGTCGACAGCCGCACCGAGTACGTCCCCATCGACGGCGACAAGGGCAGCGCGACCCTCACCCTGCGCCTGCCGGCGGAGAGCCTGACGGCGACGATCGACAAGCTCACCGCGCTCGGTGACGTGCAGGAGATCTCGTTGAACTCCTCCGACGTCACGATGGCGACCCAGGATCTGGATGCCCGCATCACCGCACTGTCGGCCTCCGTCGACCGGCTGCTCGTGCTGCTCGCGACGGCTCAGGACACCGACACGCTGATCCAGCTCGAGACCGCGATCAGCGACCGTCAGGCCCAGCTCGAAAGCCTGATCAGCGAGCGGCGGTACTACGCCGACCAGGTCGCGCTGTCGACGATCACCCTCAACCTCGTCTCGGTCGCCGACGCCCCGGTGAAGCAGCCGGACACGTTCGTGACCGGCCTCGTGGCCGGGTGGAACGCCTTCGTGGCCTTCTTCCAGGGGCTGCTCGTCGTGGTCGGCGTGCTTGTGCCGTGGATCGTGCTCGCGGGGCTCATCACGGGGATCGTGCTGTGGCTGATCAAACGCAAGCGCCCCGCGGGGACGTCGACCGACTAGTTGAGCATGTCCTTCACCATCGGCACCACGGTCTGACCGTAGAGCTCGATCGAGCGCATCATGCGCTCGTGCGGCAGGGTGCCGGCGCTGTACTTGAGGTCGAAGCGCTGGATGCCCAGGCTGCGGATCGTGGTCGCGAGCTTGCGGGCGACGGTCTCGGGCGAGCCGAGGTAGAGGGATCCGTGCTCGACCTCCTGGCGGAACTCGGCCTCCGTCGACGGCGGCCAGCCCCGCTCGGCGCCGATGCGGTCGCGCATGACGCGGTAGTGCGGCCAGAACTGCTCGACGGCATCCTCGTCGGTGTCGGCGATGTAGCCCGGCGAGTGCACCGCGATCGGCAGGTCGGGCTTCTCGAGCTGCGCGAGGGCGCGGTGGAAGAGATCGACATACGGTGCGAAGCGCGCGGGGTCGCCGCCGATGATCGCGAGCACGAGGGGCATGCCGTAGCGAGCCGCGCGCACGACCGACTCGGGGCTGCCGCCGACGCCGATCCACGTGCGCAGGTGTCCGCCCTCGGTGCGCGGGTAGACGTTCTGGTCAGTGAGCCCGGCGCGCACCGATCCGCTCCAGGTCACGGGCTTCTCGGTGAGCAGGTGCGAGAACAGGTCGAGCTTCTCCTCGAAGAGGCGCTCGTAGTCGGAGAGCTCGAAGCCGAACAGGGGGAACGACTCGGTGAACGAGCCGCGGCCGAGGATGACCTCCGCGCGGCCGTTCGACAGGGCATCCACCGTCGCGAAGCGCTGGAAGACGCGGATGGGATCATCGGAGCTGAGCACCGTGACGGCCGAGCCCAGCTTGATGTTCGTGGTCACCGTCGCGAGACCCGCGAGCACCGTCTCGGGCGCGGAGACGGCGAAGTCGGCGCGGTGATGTTCTCCGACGCCGAAGAAGTCGAGTCCGACCTCATCGGCGAGCGCGCCCTCGGCCACGAGGTTGCGGATCACCTGCGCGTGGCTCACCGGGGTGTCGTCGAGCCCGACGGTGACATCACCGAAGGTGTCGAGTCCGAACTCGATCTGCTGGGTCATCGCTTCCTCATCTCCATGCATACGTATCGTCGTGGGACAACGGCGGAGGCGGGCCGGCTATTCCCGGTCGGAGACGATCCGCGTCGGCGCGGCGACCGGGAACATCCACCGCACCAGCGCGACCGCGAGCAGCGCCCCGACGAGCTGCGCCGCGATGAACCAGGGGGCGGATGCCGGGGCGATTCCCGCGAACGTGTCCGTGAGCATGCGCCCGATCGTGATCGCGGGGTTGGCGAAGCTCGACGAGCTCGTGAAGAAGTAGGCCGCGCCGATGTAGGCGCCGACCGCCCACGGGATGACCGCGGTCAGCTCGCGACGGGCGAGCGCGAAGATCACGAGCACGAGTCCCGCGGTGGCGACGACCTCGGCGAGCAGGTGCTCCGGGGTGGCGCGCTCAGTCGACGAGAACGAGGTCGACACCCCGAACATCGCGTTGGCGAGCACGGCGCCGCCGAGGCATCCCGCGATCTGGGCGGGAACGTAGCCGACGAGGTCGCGCCATGACCGGTGCCCGAGCGCCGCATCGGCGAGGCTCACGGCCGGGTTGAAGTGGGCGCCGCTCACCGAGGCGAAGATCAGGATGAGCACCGGCAGGCCGAGCGCCGTCGCGAAGGCGTTCTCGAGCAGCTGGAGCCCGGTGTCGGTCGGCGAGAGCCGCTGGGCGGCGATGCCCGACCCGACGACGAGGGCCGTCAGGAGGGCGCTGCCGAGGAACTCGGCAGCCAGTCGGCGCAGCATCAGGCGGTCACGAGAAGTCGGGCGACGGCATCCAGCGATCCCGGCACGAGCGCGTAGTAGGCCCAGGTGCCCCGCTTGGAGCGGGTGAGGTAGCCGGCCTCGGTGAGCACCTTGAGATGATGCGACACGGTCGGCTGCCCGAGATCGAGCAGGTCGGTCAGGTCGCAGACGCACGCCTCCTGTCCCTCCGAGGCCGCGATGAGCGACACCAGTCGCAGACGGGCGGGGTCGGCGATCGCCTTGAGGGAGCGTGCGAGGTCGTCGGCCTGGTCGGCGGCAAGCGGTTCGCGGGTCAGCGGGGAGCAGCAGGCGGCGGCCTGGGTCACCGTGAGCGGCAGCAGGGTCGACGTGGTCATGCATCGATGATAGTCGATATTGACAGGCATCGATATGGCGTGCGACGCTACATCGACATCCATCGATGGAAGGAGGGACCATGGACACCGACACCGCCTGCGAGCTCGAACTCGCCACGACCGGCACGTGCACGCCCGACGGCTGCTGCTGAGCGCGCCGAGCGACCCGGGTGCGGCAGGGGACGCCCTCCGCACCTCAGCGTCGTGCGCGTGAGCCGGGCTCAGCCTGCGAGCACCGCCGCCTTCTTGGCCTCGAACTCGGCCTCGGTGAGAATGCCCGCATCGCGCAGCTCGCCGAGCTGCTTGAGCCGCGCGAGCTTCGCGTCGATGTCCGACACCGGAGCGGCTGGTGCGGCAGCAGGCGCGGCGGCCGGAGTCGGTGCCGCCGCAGCGGCGGC
>CALRZA010000110.1:0-6521 GCA_943372535.1 Auritidibacter sp. Marseille-P8566 | reverse complement strand
GCCTCGGGCCCACCCTCGCGGATGTCGCCGAGCGTGAGCGAGTGCACGTCACCCACCGCGATCGCGCCGTCGCTCTTCTCGGCGAGGAACTCGCGCAGGTTCGACGCGCGGTAGCCGAAGGTCGCATCGCGGGCGAACTCGGTCTCGCCGGCCGGCACCTCCACGCCCCCGATCCGAACGCGGTGCACGTCGTCGAGAGTCGTGCGCCCGGCCTCGAAGAACGCGGGCGCGACGAGGATCGCGTCGTAGCCGCTGCCGAGGGCCCGCCGACGAGCGGCGTCGATGGCGCGCACCTCCGGCAGCAGGTGGCCGCGCAACGTGGAGTCACCGCGGCTGAGGATGTCGACAGGGCGGCCGGTCTCTGCCGCGAGGGCGAACAGCTCATCGGCGATCTGCGCGGTCAGTGCTACCGCGTCGGCCTCGACCATGCCCCGGGTGTTCGTGAGGATGAAGGCCGTCGCGCCCTCGTCGGCCAGAGCCGCCGCGTACTCCTCCCGCTCGAACACCGTCACGACCTGCACGCCCCGCACCGATTGCGACCCGGTCGGATCGTCGTCGAGCACGGCGAGCATGCGCCGCTCGGCCCGGCGCAGGGCACGGATCCGGGCGCGGGCCTCGGCGGCGGTGATCACCCTCGAAACCTAGCCGATCGGAGACCGGCCGCGGGTGCGGCAGGATGGGCGCAGGGAGGCACAGCGATGCGGGTCATCATCACGGGAGGGGCCGGATTCCTCGGGCAGCTCGTCGCGGGCGCGATGCTCGATCGCGGTGACGAGGTCGAGCTCGTGGATGTCGTGGGTCCCCCTCCCGCGCTCGCCGCGCATCCCCGTGTCTCGGTCGTCACCGGCGACGTGATCGAGACGATCCCGACCCTCGAGCCCGCCGACCTCGTCGTGCACCTCGCCGCCGTCGTCTCGAGTGCCGCCGAGCAGGACTTCGATCTCGGCCTGCGGGTCAACCTCGACGCGACGCGGGCCGTGCTCGACCGGGCCCGGGCGTGGGGCACGAGTCCCGTCGTCGTGTTCGCGAGCTCGGTCGCCGTGTTCGGCCGCGATCCGTTCGGTCCCGCGCTCGACGTCATCACCGACGACACGCTGCCGCGCCCGCAGTCGAGCTACGGCATCCAGAAGTTCATCGGTGAGCAGCTCGTGGCCGACTACACGCGTCGCGGCGCGGTGCGCGGCCGGTCCCTGCGGCTCATGACCGTCGCAGTGCGCCCCGGGCGACCCAACGCCGCGGCGTCGAGCTTCGTGTCGGGCATCATCCGCGAGCCGCTCGCGGGCACCCGCGCCGTCTGCCCGGTGGATGCCGCGACCCCGATCATCATCTCCTCTCCCGCTCACACCGTGGCCGCGATCCTGACCGCCGCCACCGTGGATGACGCCACCTGGGGCAGCCGCACCGCGCTGACCACCCCCGGCCTGCGGACCACGCCAGGCGAGATGGCGGCCGCGTTGGATCGAGTCGCCGGTCGCTCTGCGAGCGACCTCATCGACTGGATTCCCGATCCGGCGATCGAGGCGATCGTGGGCAGCTGGCCCGCGCGCTTCGATGCGGCCCGGGCTCGCGCGCTCGGCCTCACGACGAATCCCGACGTTGATGACGTGATCCGCGAGTTCGTCGCGACCAGCGGGAATTCCTGACCCCCGGCGACTGGTTGACTTGTCACATGAAGCTCATGATCATCGTCGGCAGTGTTCGTCCCGGTCGCGTCGGGCTCCCCGTCGCCGAATGGGTGCGCGGGGTCGCGCAGGCTGACGACCGATTCGAGATCGACTTCGTCGACCTCGCCGAGCTCGCCCTGCCGTTCCTCGACGAGCCGGCGCATCCCGGGTCGCGCCAGTACACGAAGCCGCACACGATCGCGTGGAGCGAGCGGGTGGCGGCCGCCGAGGCGGTCATCCTCGTGAGCCCCGAGTACAACCACAGCTACTCCCCAGCGCTCAAGAACGCGATCGACTTCCTCTTCCACGAGTGGACCCACAAGCCCGTGGCGACCGTCAGCTACGGCGGCGTCTCCGGTGGCAGCCGCGCGATCGCCGCGCTCGACCCGGTACTCAGCACCGTCGGACTGGTCAAGGTCGGCAGCAGCGTCGAGATCAACGGCATCGGCAAGCGCGTCGTCGACGGCGTGTTCGAGGCCGACGACAAGATCACGGCGATCCTGCACCGCGCGCTCGGGGAGCTGCACCGGCTGGGTGAAGCGCTCGCGCCGCTGCGCTAGTCTCGCGCCGGATGCGGTCGCTACTGTGATCGCATGACCGACGCTCCCGACGCTCCCGACGCTCCCGCCGCTCCCCCTGCTCCCGTCGCACCGACCCGTCGTCCGCGGCGGGTCTGGGATCTCGTGCTCACGATCCTCCTGCTCGTCGTCTACCTCGGCGTGACGGCGATCGGCAGCTTCCTCGGGGTGTTCCTGGCCTTCGCGAGCGACAGCTGCGGCGCGTCGAGCGTGTGCAACGTCGACCAGATCGGCACGGGGATGACCGTGGCCGTGTACGGCGTCTGGGCGCCCGTGCTGATCGTGCTCATCGTCGCGATCGTGCTGCTGGTGCGTCGTCGCCTGGCGTTCTGGGTGCCGCTCGTCGGCATCGCGCTGACGATCGCGATCGTCGTCCTCGGCGGTGCGCTGGTGTTCGGGGCCGTCAGCAGCAGCTGAGTGCTGCCTCCGGTGTTGACCGAATCAACCCGGTTCAGCTCGGCGTGATCGCGATCGGCTCGGTGTCGGGCATCGGGCTCGCGTCGCGGCCGCGGAGGTCGGGATGCGCGCGCCGGAAGACGAGCGGCACGAGGGCCCCGAGAGCGGCGAATCCGGCCGCGGCCCAGAAGGCGCCGACCGGCCCCGTGCCGTCGATGAGGAAGCCGGCGACGGCCGACCCGAGCGCGGCCCCGATGAGCTGGCCGGTTCCCACCCAGCCGTACGCCTCCGCGGTATCGCTGAACTTGACGCTCGCCGAGACGATCGCGAACATCACCGCGAGGGCGGGCGCGAGGCAGATTCCCGCGATGACGAGCGCGACCGTAAGCGACCAGAACTCCCACGCGGTGATCGCGAGGGCGCACCCGATCGCGATGACGAGGGTGCGACGGAAGAGCGCCCACGGCCCGATCGGCACGTGCCCGAGCGCGAGTCCTCCCGCGAGCGACGAGATGGCCCAGATCGCCAGCACGATGCCGGCCTGCGGTCCCGTCTCGCCGAAGGTCGCGACGACCCCGGCCTCGACCGCGGCACAGGATCCCACCACGAGGAAGCCGACCACGGTGGAGAGCAGCACCGGCGGGCGCGCGAGCACGACCCCGATCCGTCGCTTGCTGCGGGGGATGCGCACCCGCCCCACTTCGGGACTGGTGATGAACCAGATTCCGCCGAACACGAGAAACGCCATCGCGGTGAGGATGCCGACCACCGTGGAGATCTGGAGGGAGATGAAGGTGACCATGACCGGGCCGGCGATCCAGATGATCTCCTGAGCCGAGGCATCCAACGAGAACAGGGGAGTGAGCTGGCGGCCGGTGACCATCTTGGGATAGATCGTGCGCACCGCGGGCTGCACGGGCGGATAGCTCAGGCCACCGATGAGGCCGACGATCATGTAGCCCACGAGCGGCAGGGGCGCGAACGCGATCGTGAGCATCGAGATGGCGCACACGGTGGTCGTGAGGATGAGCACGGGGCGGATGGCCCAGATCCCCATCCACCGGCTGGTGACCGGACCCGAGATCGCCTGTCCGACGCTCGTGGCGGCGAGCACCAGCCCGGCCGCTCCGTAGGAGTTGAAGATGTGCTCGATGTGCAGGAGGTAGGCCAGCGAGAGCATGCCACCGGGGAACCGCGCCGTGAGTTGCGCGGCGAGGATGCGCGCGACTCCCGGGGTTCTCAACAGGTCAAGGTAGCTCTTCACAAGGAACCCAGCTTAGTCCCGCGACTCCCGCGAGAAATGGGGCCTCGGGGCCGCTAGAACGGGTGGAAAACCTGTGGACAAGTCCGCGGACTTATCCACAGCTGTGGACGACACGCCCACTAGATGTGGGGTTGGGTCAGTGTCGGTGCCACGAGATATAGTGGTGACTCCATCCGGTCGGGGAATCATCCGGAGTCGGGATTTTCGGCGTTATCACGCCCCTCGCGGGGGCAGAAGAAGAGGGAGTCATCGTGTCAATCACGGTCGTCAAGCGCAGTGGAGCACAGGAGCCCTACGACGCCAACAAGATCAACTTGGCCATCGAGGCAGCGACCGTCGGGCTCGACGACAACATCACCTGGGTGACCCAGATCGCTTCGGAGCTCGAGCTCACGCTCTTCGACGGCATCACCACGCAGCAGCTCGACGAGGCGGTCATCCAGGTCGCCCTGCAGAACGTCAAGGATGACCCGGCCTTCGATGTCGTCGCAGCCCGCCTGCTGCTCAAGACCATCTACAAGCGCGTGCTGGGCGACTACCGCACCGCCGAGGAGCTCAAGGAGCTGCACCGCGCGCACTTCGCGCCGAACGTGACGCGCGGCGTGGCAGAGGGTCTCCTCGACCCGCGCCTCACCGAGATGTTCGACCTCGAGGAGCTCGCCTCGCACCTTGAGCCCGCTCACGACGAGCTTCTCAAGTACATCGGTGTCGTGACCCTCAACAACCGCTACGGCATCAAGGGCCGCAACGGCGACGCCCTCGAGGTTCCCCAGTACTTCTGGATGCGCATCGCCATGGGCCTCTCGCTCAACGAGGCGAACCCCACCGAGACGGCGCTCAAGTTCTACCGCAAGATGTCGAGCCTCGAGTACCTCGCCGCCGGCTCCACGCTCGTCAACGCGGGCACGATCTACCCCCAGCTCGCGAACTGCTTCGTCATGGAGATGCAGGACGACATGGAGCACATCGCCAAGACGACGCGCGATGTCATGTGGCTCACCAAGGGCACCGGCGGCATCGGCCTCTCGGTCACCAAGCTGCGCGCCCAGGGCTCGCCGATCCGCTCGAACAACACGACCTCGACCGGTCCGATCCCGTTTATGCACACGATCGACTCGATCTTGCGCGCGGTCAGCCGCGGCGGCAAGAAGTTCGGCGCCCTGTGCTTCTACATGGAGAACTGGCACCTCGACTTCCCGGAGTTCCTCGAACTGCGCAACAACTCCGGCGACCCGTACCGCCGCACCCGCACCGCCAACACCGCGGTGTGGATCAGCGACGAGTTCATGAAGCGCGTGCAGAACGACGACGATTGGTACCTCTTCGACCCTCTCGAGGTCTCCGACCTCAACGAGCTCTACGGCAAGGCGTTCTCGGCGCGCTATAACGAGTACGTCGCCAAGGCCGAGGCCGGCGAAATGCGCCTGTTCAAGAAGATCACCGCGCGCGAGCAGTTCAAGGCGATCCTCATCTCCCTCCAGACCACCAGCCACCCGTGGCTCACCTGGAAGGACACGATCAACAACCGTGCGCTGAACAACAACACCGGCACGATCCACCTCTCCAACCTGTGCACCGAGATCACCCTCCCGCAGGACGAGGACAACGTCTCGGTCTGCAACCTCGCCTCGATCAACCTGTCGCAGCACCTGCGCGTCGACGAGAGCGGATCGCTCGCGGTCGACTTCGCCAAGATCGAGGAGTCGGCCCGCCTCGCGGTGCGCCAGCTCGACAACCTCATCGACATCACGCGCTCGAGCGTCAAGGAGGCGGACTTCTCCAACCAGGAGAACCGCGCCGTCGGCCTCGGCGTCATGGGCTTCACCGACATCATCGAGAAGTTCGGCATCTCGTACGAGAGCGAGGCCGCCTACGACCTCATCGACGAGATCATGGAGCACGTCTCCTACGCCGCGATCGACGCGTCGACCGAGCTCGCGAAGGAGCGCGGCGCCTACGCCAACTTCGAGGGCAGCCGCTGGTCGCAGGGCCTCGTGCCGCTCGACTCGATCGCCCTCACCGAGGCCGACCGGGGCATGGAGATCAAGGTCAACCGCACGACCCGTCTCGACTGGGATGCCCTGCGCGCGAAGGTGAAGGGCGGCATGCGCAACGCGACCCTCATGGCGATCGCGCCGACGGCATCCATCGGTCTCGTCGCCGGCACGACGCCGGGTCTCGACCCGCAGTTCGCGCAGATCTTCAGCCGCTCGACCTCCAACGGCAAGTTCCTCGAGGTCAACGCCAACCTGGTGCACGACCTGCAGAAGCGCGGACTGTGGGAGTCGACCCGCGAGGCGATCCTGCGCAGCCAGGGCGACATCCAGTCGATCGCGTCGATCCCTGACGAGCTCAAGGCCGTGTACAAGACGAGCTTCCAGCTCTCGCCGTACGCGTTCCTCGAGGTCGCGGCTCGCGCTCAGAAGTGGATCGACCAGGCGATCAGCCGCAACATGTACCTCGAGACGCGTGACCTCGGCGACATGATGGACATCTACTTCGGGGCGTGGGAGCGCGGCGTCAAGACGACGTACTACCTGCACATGAAGCCGCGCCACACGGCGGAGCAGTCCACCGTCAAGGTCAACAAGGCCGAGGACATCGTCGCGTCGACGAGCG
>CALRZA010000109.1:0-6534 GCA_943372535.1 Auritidibacter sp. Marseille-P8566 | reverse complement strand
CGTCCCCTAGTTTGGGGGACGAGAGGTTCTCCCCCCGATCCCCTCACCCCGACGACGACCCGACGTCGCCGGAACCTGCGAACCCGGAAGCCACCCCCGATGGACATCCACGATTATCTCGGCGTTCTCCGCCGCGGCTGGGCACTCATCGTGCTCGGCCTCCTCGTGGGCCTTGCCGGCGGCTGGTTCGCCCAGCAGCTCGAGGTGCCGTCGTACTCGGCGACCGCACGCGACCTCGTCACGAGCCAGAGCTCCGGAGTCACTGACGTCAACGACACCGTGCAGGCCAACGGTCTTGCGGCGGGTCGGGTCGCGTCTTTCGTGCTCGTGGCCTCGAGCGGTCTCGTTCTCCAGCCCGTGATCGACGAGCTCGGCCTCGACCTCACGGTCGACCAGCTCGCGTCGCAGATCAGCGTGGTCTCGCCGCCCAACACCGTCGTCATCGAGACCACCGCGACCGCCGAGTCGCCGGCCCTGGCCCAGAGCATCGCGAATGCGATCAGCGCGACCTTCAGCCGGGTCGTCGCCGAGCAGCTCGAGCCCGAGCCGGTCGTCGTCGAGACGCCCCTGCCCGTCGTGGATGCCAACGGAACGCCGATCCCCGATCCCGTCGTCACGGTGCTGCGCATCGTCAACATCGAGGAGGCGGAGCTCCCCACCGAGCCGGAGCAGGCCGTGGGACCGTTCTTCCTCGTCATCGGAGCGATCGCGGGTCTCGGCCTCGGACTCGTGGCAGCCTCGGTTCGCGAGGCCCTCGACCGGCGCGTCCGCACGCGCCGTGATGTCGCCGCCGTGACCGAGGCGCCGGTCGTCGGCGTCCTCCGCCGTGATCGTGCCCTGCGTCGCGCTCCCCTCGCGGGCGCGGATCGCGCCAACGGCAGTGTCTCGGAGTCGTTCCGCTCGCTGCGCACCGCCATCGGCCACCTGCGGGTGCGCGACCGTCGATCGGCGTTCGTCATCACCGCGATGGCGCGGGGCAACGGGTCGACGACGGTGACGGCGAACCTCGCCGTGGCGATCGCCAAGACCGCGACGACCGTCGTCGTGATCGACGCCAACATCGCGAGCCCCGAGCTCACGGCGGTTCTCGACGCCCGAGGCTCGCGGGGACTGACCGACGTGCTCGCCGGGCGCGCGACCCTCGACGAGGCGCTGCGCCCCGCCCCGCACGGCACGACGGTGCTCCCGGTCGGAACGCACCCGGGCGCGACGGCCGAGCTTCTCGCCACCGCGGCGATGCGCGACCTGCTCGAGACCCTGCGCGAGCGCTTCGACGTCGTGCTCGTGGATGCCCCGGCCCTCTCGGTCGGCACCGAGGCCACGGTTCTCGGATCGTTCGGCTGCGCCACGCTGCTCGTCGTGCCCGCCGGCGCGGTCATCCGGCCTCGGTTGGCCGAGACCCTCGCGACGCTGGCGATGGGCGGCCAGACCCCCGCTGGCATCATCCTCAACCGGCCCCCGCGTCGCCTGCCGGGCCGGCGCGTCGCGCTGCCGGTCGCGAAGGCCAAGGTGGCCGCCGAGCCGCGCGCCGCGAAGCCGGCCCGTGAGCCGAAGCCCGCCAAGGCCGCCCGAGTGCTGGCCCCCGCCCGCGCGAAGAAGGCCGCGGCTCCGGCCGTGCCCCCGCCCGTGCTGTTCCAGCCGCCGAGCGTCTACGCGCCGGCCGCCGCCCCGGCGCCGACCGCGGCGATCTCGTCGGACCCGGTGACCACCGGTCCGATCACCAGGATTCCCTTCCGGATCGATGGGGCCGAGCCCTCGGCCTCACCCGAACCGATCTCGGAAGTTCCGAAGCTCGGGGCCGCCACTCCGGCGACCCCGAGGACGCTCCCGAAGGGCAACGTCACCCCGTTGAGCGCGGCGGTGTCGCGGGAGCGCAAGGCGCGGGAGAGCTACCTCCAGCGTTCGCGCGACCTCGAGCGCGCGGCGGCCGAACGTCTCGCTCAGGAGCAGGCGCTGCTCGCTCAGCGGGTGCGCGAGGAGCTCGACCGCGAGCGCCGACAGCTGAGCGACGAGCTCGACAACCAGCTCGAGGACACGGTGCTCATGGGACGCTCGCTCGCCGACGGCTGAGCGAGATCCCGGTCAGGCCGAGCGCTCCGCGTCTTCCAGCAGTCCGTACTCGGCGGCCACCAGCAGGGCTTCGGTGCGACTCGTCACCCCGAGCTTGCGGTAGATGCTGCGCAGCTGCGCCTTCACGGTGTTCGAGGCGACGAAGAGCTTCTTGGCGATCTGATCGACTGTGATCGTCGGATCGAGAGCGCGCAGCACGACGAGCTCGCGCTCGCTCAGGGCGCCTCCGGGCTGCAGGCTCGGCGTCAGGTAGCTCGTCCCCGTCAGCTCGTGACGGGTGACGAAGTCGCGGGCGTCGTCGCTGAGACGGGCGAGGCGTTCGAGGGTCTCCCCCCGCAGCAGGCGGAACGGCACGAGCACGCCCGACTTCTCGGCCTGGTTGATCGCGCGGAGCATGGATGCCGCCGCCTCGTCGGCCCGCCCCAGCTGCAGTTCGGCGGCGGCGCGCAGCACCGCGAGGTCGAGCTGCGCGTAGCGCTCGGAGCGGGCCCGGCCCTGCCCCTCGAGGATCGCGAGCAGCGCGAGCTGTGGACTGTCGCCGACGAGCTCGAGACGGGCGCGCGACGCCGAGATCCACGAGTTGCGTTCGGCCACGGTCTTGAGGATCGCCTCGGCGCGCGACAGGTGGCCGACGAGCAGGGCGAGATCCGCCGCGTCGCTCGTGAGCAGCACCCGCGCGGTCGATCCGACGGTGAGCCTCTCGGCGTGCTCGGCCCACATGCGGTCGAGCTCGGCCTCGGTCTCGACGGGGTCGCCCCAGTAGAGGCCGTAACGGTTGGCCGCGTGCACGGCGAAGCACCACAACTCGTCGTCGGGCCGCAGGTCGCCGACGCGAGCCAGCCAGTGCGCCGCCTGCGTCGGGCCGAGCCGCCCGATCGCGACGAGAGCGTGAGCCACGACGCCGGCGGTGTCGAGGGTGCCGCCGTGCAGGCGATCGAGCCAGACCGTGGCCTCGACGGCCTCGCCCTCGAGGGCGCGCACGAGTGCGGCTCCTCCCGCAGCGCGAACGCCGGTGGCCAGCCCCGGCTCGGTCAGCGAGTCGGCGCACTCCCACGCGAGCGCGAAGCTCTCCCGCGCCTCGACGAGGTCGAGGGCGAGCAGGCGGCTGAGTCCGACCTGGTAGTGCGCTTCGGCGATCGTCGCGGCGGGCGCCGAGGCGAGCTCGTCGCTCGCCAGGAGTCGATCCAGCTCGGAGGCCGCCGCGAGGGCGCCCACGAAGTCGCCCTTCGAGCGCGCGACCATCGTGCGCGCGAGCTGGTGGATGAGGTCGTCGAGCGGGGCGAGCTCGGCCGGCAGCAGGGAGAACAGCCCCGCCGTGCGTCGACCGACCGTGAGGCTCGCGGGGCCCGGACCGCTCGTGTGGGTCACCCCGAACTCGGGCGCGAGCATGAGGCGAGGGTGCGCGTCGCGCACGGCCCGCGGCAGCGACTGCAGCAGCGAACGCAGCCCCGGACGGTCGAGGGCGACGAGCGGGAAGAGCGACTCGTCGAGCACCTCGACGGCCGACTCCCACAGCTCGGCGTTGGCGAAGTGCACGGCCGCGGCGATCGCACTGCCGTCGGAGCGGTAGCGGGGTCCGAGCACGCCGTCGATGCGCCGCACGTCGTCGGAGAACCGGCGCTCCAGCTCCGGCAGCACCGTGGAGCGCAGCGCGAGACGCAGGCGGTAGCCGCCGGCCTCGTCGTCACGGTCGATCAGTCCGGCCGCCGCCGCGGGAGCGAGGCTCAGACCGGCGCGCCCCTCGGGGTCGGCGGCCGCAACCGCCGACGGCGTGAGGAGGTAGGGCACCGCGAACGGCAGTAGGGCGTGCACCTCGTCGTCCGAGGCGATCGCGAGGCGCGACGTGAGGGCGAACGCAGCCTCGCCCTCGAGGGCGGTGAGGCGTGATCCGGGCTGGTCGAGGAGACCCCCGACGGCCCCCGAGATGACCACCGGCAGGATGTCGGGCAGCGCGGCCGCGGTGCGCGAGAGGGCCGTCGCCTCGTCATCGCTGAGGTCGAGCCCGAGGTTCGCAGCGTTGGAACGGATGCCGTCGGCATCCAGCACGAGGGTCGCGGGCGCGACGACGCGGCCATCGGGCCGCGTGAGCGCGGCCGGCTCGAGAGAACGGCGCCCGCCCGCGAGCACCGTCAGGCGCAGGGCGTCGGTCGCGTCGAGAAGGCCGAGGAGTCCGGCATCCACGACCGAACTGAGCGTGGTCGACAGCACCACGACGAGATGGAGAGGGCCCTGTGCCGCGAGGTGCTCGCGCAGGTCGGCCGGCGTGGTCGCGGTGCTGCCGAGGGCCTCGCCGAGGTCGCTCCAGGCGGTGGCCTCCGAGCGCAGCTCGACCCAGGTGACGGCTCCCGCTTCGTTGCGGACGGCGTCGGCGACGATCTCGCGCACGGGCACGAGCGGCAGCAGAGGCACGAAGGTCAGGCGGGACCCGGCGAGGTCGAGGCCGGTGGACGCGAGGATGCTGCGCTGCGGCGGGACGCCGGAATGGCGGGTCACAGACATGAACAACCTCGGGATCGGGTAGAAGAATGCGTCGACGCGACATCGGGTCGGCACTGGTCGGCGGTGCGGGTAAACACCTCCCCCCATTAACCCGCGCGATCACCCTCGTCTGGAACCCCCTCTAAGGGTGACGTGGGGTAGTCCGCTCAGACGAGCGCGGACGCGGCCCAGAGTCCGGCCGCGATGCCCAGCACGGGGATGCCGAGACCGAGCGCCCAGTGCGCCGGCGTCGGGGTGATCGCGGTGTCGGGATTGGGCGTCCTGCGCGTCAGCAGCCCGGCTCGGGCGCGGGGGCCCTCGAGAAACTGCTCCCCGCGCGCCGACATCTGGCCGAGGAACATGCGTTGGGCGCTCGTGCGGAAGCCGAACACGAAGGGCACGAGGCCCATCACGACGAACATCACGCCGACGACGAGCCCGACGATATCGCCCGCCGTCACGAAGCTCGCGAGGAACGCACCCCCGAGCCCCACGAAGAGGATCGTCCAGGCCCACCCCACGATGGGCATCCCGAACCCCGCGGTCAGGGCGATGCCGGCGAGAACGGACCCGATCCCCACCCAGATGCTCACCGGAGCCAGCCAGGCGTTGTCCGGGCACTCGACCGCGATCACGTACGGGCCCCCGCTGGCGCAGTACCCGCCGAGCGCCATGACGGCGAGGGCGATCTGGAACAGCACCCCGAAACTCGCGATGAACAGCGCCCAGGAGAGGAACGAGGCGGCGACGCGCGTCACCGGCCACGTGCGCCACGGTCCATTCATGCGCCAACTGTAGTGTGGGCGGATGCCCGCGTCACGCCCCGACCCCGCGCCCCTCCTCGGCCGGTTCGTGAGGCTCGACCCGCTCACGCGCGACGACCTCCCGGAGCTCTTCGCCGCGATCGGCCGCCCCGAGGTGTTCGCCGGAGGCTACGGCGGAGGCCCCGCAGGACTGCCCGCGACGCTTGACGACTTCGTCGCTTTCGCTGACCGCTACTACGCCTGGCAGACCGGCAACGTCTACGCCGCCCGCCTCGTCGGGGGCGCGGATGACGCGGCGCTGGTCGGCACCTCCACGCTCGCCGACTTCGAGCTCACCCGCGAGCACGCGCACATCGGCTGGACGGCGTGGGATCCCCGGGTCTGGGGCACCGCCGTCAACCCCGAGGCAAAGCTGCTCATGCTCGGCCTCGCCTTCGACCACGGGTTCGGCCGCGTGAAGCTGCAGGCGGATGCCCTCAACTCACGCTCACGGGCCGGCATCCTCAAGCTCGGGGCGCACTTCGAGGGCATCACCCGCCGCGACATGCCGCGGGCGGACGGCACCTGGCGCGACAGCGCGGTCTACTCGATCCTCGCCGAGGAGTGGCCGGCCGTGAGCGACGGCTTGCGCGCCCGGCTCGAGGCGGCCGGCGATGCTCCCGTCACGCTCGCCCGATAGATTGTCGGCATGAGCGAGAACGAGCCGACCGCCGAACTCACCAGCCTGCGCCAGAGCATCGACAACATCGATGCCGCTCTCGTGCATCTGCTCGCCGAGCGCTTCAAGTTCACGCAGCAGGTCGGTCGCCTCAAGGCGGCCACCGGGATGCCCGCCTCCGACCCCGAGCGGGAGCGCGTGCAGATCGCGCGGTTGCGTGCGCTCGCGGAGGAGAGTCACCTCGACCCCGCCTTCGCGGAGAAGTTCCTGAACTTCATCGTCGCCGAGGTCATCCACCACCACCAGTCGATCGCGAGCACGGGCTCCGTCGAGACGGTGTGACGCCTCGCGCGTAACCATCCGCCCCCGTCGGGATGTGTGCGGGTAGGGAGTTGTCCTCCCGTTCCTCCGCGCCGCCGGCGGGTCGAGGGGGTCGGCATCCGCCGTCGCCCGTTGCGGACGATCCGTCGGCGGTGCGGAGGAAGCCCCGGGCCTAACACGGCCCGCGCCTGTTCCGGCCGCACCCCCTGCCCGCACTGCCGTTGAGTTGTCAGAGATGGCTGC
>CALRZA010000108.1:0-6540 GCA_943372535.1 Auritidibacter sp. Marseille-P8566 | reverse complement strand
GATCACGGTCACGCACGGGCTCGTCTCCCCCCTCAACACCCCCGCGTGGCGTGACTACCCGCTGCGCGACTTCGTCGCGGCTCTCGTGCCCGACGTGCCGATCGAGCTGCGCATGGACGGCGAGTGCATCGCCCTCGCCGAGCACTGGGTCGGTGCCGCCCAGGGTGAAGATAACGTGCTCGGCATGGTCGTCTCCACCGGCATCGGCGGCGGCATCATGCTCGGCGGGCGCGCGATCGCCGGGCCCACCGGCAACGCCGGCCACATCGGTCACGTCGCGGTCGGCGGGTTCGCCGACCGGTGCCTGTGCGGCGGCACCGGATGCGTCGAGGCGGTCGCCTCGGGTCCCCGAACAACCGCGTGGGCTCAGTCGCAGGGCTGGGTCGGAGCGACCGGCGAAGACCTCGCCGCGAGCTACGCCGCCGGAGACCCGATCGCCCGCGCCGCGGTCGAGCGCTGCGGACGCGCCGTGGGCCAGGCCATCGCATCCGCCACCGCCCTGCTCGACTTCGAGCTCGTCGCGATCGGTGGCGGCTTCTCGCACGTCACCCCGGATCTGTTCGACCACATCCGGGCCGCGATCGCCGAGCACGCGCCGTTTCCGTTCGTCGCGAAGGTGCGGGTCGTGCCGTCCGCGCTCTCGGGCTCGGGGCCGCTGATTGGCGCCGCCGCTCTCATCCACCGGGCGGCGCACCGCTCCTGAGTTGAGCCGTCTCGGGGCGCGGCTTGCATTGCGGCCGACTCAGGACTCCCGGCGGGCCTCCAGCTCGTCCTCGATCGTTCCCGGCGCTGCGAGCCAGACGGCCGAGACGAGCGGGATGAACGCCGTGACCGCGAGGAACAGCAGGGGAACGGTCCAGCCGCCCGAGACCTCGTGCAGGATCGCGAGCACGATCGGCCCGATCGCGCTGGCTGCGTAGCCGATCGTCTGAACGAACCCGCTGAGGGCGACCGCTGAATCCGCCGTGCGCGTGCGAAGGCCGATCAGGGCCAACGACATCGGGAAGATGAGGCTGCCGAGCGAGGCGAGCACGATCCACAGCACCGCCCACGACGGCGCGAGCAGCAAGCCGCCGTAGCCGAGCACGAAGAAGACGACCCCCGCGACCACGAGCATCCCGGTGTTGCGGATCCGGCTCGTCAGGCCCGGCACGACGAGGGCGAGCGGCAGGCCGACGATCCCGTAGAGCGACAGCAGCGCGCCCGCGGTGCCGGCCGAGAAACCCGCCTCCGAGCGCAGGATCTCCGGCAGCCAGGCGAACAGCCCGTAGGTGCCCATACCGGTGACGCCGAACGCGATCGCGATGGCGAGGGCCCGACGCGAGTGGATGAGGCGCCCCGCGACCTTGGGGCGGGCCTCGGGAACGACCCCCGCGGCGCGGTCCGCTCGCGAGCGACGGCGGGCCCGCAGTGCCAAAACGATCCACGGGAGGAGGGCGGCGAGGGCCAGCAGTGACCACGAACCGAGCGCGACTCGCCAGCCCGCGGCATCCGCGATCGAGGGGGCCACCAGCGGAGGGACCGAGATGCTCACCGACAGGATCGTGGCGTAGGCGGCGGTCATGCCCGCGATGCGATCGGGAAAGTAGGTCTTGATCGCGGGCGGCAGCAGGATGTTGGCGAACCCCATGCCGGCGAACGCGAGCAGCGCCCCGATCGCGAGCACGGGAGCGGAGGGAGCGATCGCTCGCACGAGCGGCCCGACGATCATCGCCAGCACCGCCACGACCATCGCGACCTCAAGCCCGACCGCCCGGGAGACCCGCGGCGCGACGATCCCCGAGACCGCGAACGCGACGGGCGGCAGTCCGCCGAGCACTCCGAGCAGCACCGGGTCGAGAGGGATGTCGGCGGTGACGTCGGTGACGATCGCCGACATCGCGGTGACCGCGGTGCGCAGGTTGACCGCGAGCAGCAGCACGGCAAGAACGGCGATGACCCGCCCGGCCCAGAGGGGGCGCACCATCGCCGGGGCGATCACGGCGCGGTCGGCGTCGTCACGGCGTCGGGACGCCGAGGATGCCGCGGATCGTCAGCTCGTCGCGCCCCATCTGCTCGGCGAGCTCGACGGCGCTCGGGAACTTGTGCATCGGCCGCACGTACTCGACGAACGAGATCTCGACCGTCGTGTCGTAGAGGTCGAAGTGCTGGTCGATCGCGTGGGCCTCGACGGTCTTGTCGGGGACGCCCTCGAACGTCGGGTTGTTGCCGATCGACACGGCCGCGGGATACCGCACCCCGCTCGCCGTGAGCCACGCCGCATAGACGCCGTCGCGCGGCACGAGCCCCTCGACCTCGCGAGCGAGGTTGGCGGTCGGGTAGCCGAGGGTGCGGCCGCGGGCCTCGCCGTGCACCACGAGCGCCCGGATCGTGTGCAACTGACCGAGAGCCGTCGCGGCCTCGTCGACACGTCCCTCGGTAAGCAGCTCGCGGATGCGGGTGGACGAGATGCGCG
Source organism: Auritidibacter sp. Marseille-P8566 (assembly GCA_943372535.1). Taxonomy (GTDB): domain Bacteria; phylum Actinomycetota; class Actinomycetes; order Actinomycetales; family Microbacteriaceae; genus Rhodoglobus. The sequence continues at coordinate 4,085 of CALRZA010000108.1, read as the reverse complement.
AGCCCTCCCCTCCCCCGACGTCGGGGATGATCACGACCTCGAAGCCGTAAACGGCCCCGAGCCGCTGGAGCAGGGCGACATCCCCGGCCCCGTGGGAGCCGAAGCGAAAGTCCGCGCCGACGAGCAACAGCCGCGTGTCGAGGGCCCGAACGAGGATCGACTCGACGAACTCCTCGGGCGCCAGAGCCGCGAGTGCTTCATCGAAGGTGAGCATGAGGGTCGCGTCCACGCCCGCCGCCTCGAGCAGCTCGAGGCGTTGGCCGTTGCTCGCGAGAGGCTCGGGACAGGCCTCGGGCTTGAGCAGGCTCAGGGGATGCCGGTCGAACGTCACGACCGTGGCGACAAGGTCGCGCTCGCGGGCGAGCTCGAGCAGGCGCGCGATGACGGCGCGATGACCCGCGTGCACACCGTCGAACTTGCCGATCGTCACGGCGGCGCTGCCATGGTCGGTGGGGATCTCCCCCGGCGTGACGAAGGTGCGCATCAGCCCTCCGGGCGCGGCCGTGTGCGCACTAGCCAGGCCAGACCGAGGATGGGAAGCACGAGAGGGATGAACAGGTAGCCCCGCCCGAACGCCGACCACACCGTATCGGCGGGGAAGAGCTCGGGGTCGACCAGGCTCAAGAGGCCGACGCCGAGCACGCCGAGCAGTTCGAACGAGATCGTGATCCACGCGATGCGGTACCAGACCAGCCCGGGCCGCAGCAGGGCGATCGTCGCAAGGAGGTAGACCAGACCGGCGACCGCGGAGAGCGCGTAGGCGACGGGAGCGACCTCGAACTTGGTGGCGAGCTGGTAGACCGAACGCGCGATCGCCGCAAGGGCAAGAACGGCGTACACCGCGATCAGGACACGACCCACCCCGACCGCTCTGCTCGTGCCCGATGTCGCCACTCGTCCACTGTAGGGCAGTGCGAGCGGGCCTCGTCCCGCCTCCGTCACGCGCCTTGAACGAACCAGATCTGCAGCATGCGGTAGACCATCACGGCAACGGCCAGGCAGGCGACTCCGAGGATGACCGTGCTCCACCGATTGCGATCGACGAGAGCCCAGAACGCCGCCGCCGGCGGGATCAGGACGGCCGAGATCAGGTACACCCAGAACTCCACCGGGTCGCCGGTGGGCCCGTTGCCGAACAGCGGGCCGATCGCGCTGATGACGATCTGGGCGATGAGCAGCACCTCGACGATCAGCGTGCCACCGAGGGTGTAGTCGTTGGGGGCGCGACCGGCGAGGCCGAGCACGACACACGCGAGCCCCACCACCACGGCGATCGCCACCTGCATCAACGCGAACCACTCGATCATGCCAGGGCCTCTCCGGTCGGGAAGTTCACGAGAATATTCGCACGTCCTGCGACCACCTCCACGACGCCGACGAGCCGGTCGCCGGGGGCGATCACGGCGGCGATCCCCGCCGGCGCGTCCAGGCTCACGGGCTTGCCGTGGCCGAGGTCGACGGCGGTTGCCGCGTCGACCTCGACGGTCGCCAGAACCCGGGCCGCCGCTCGCGCGGGCGGAAGCAGATCGGCGGCGGTGACGTCGTCGATCTCGACGGCATCGGCGACGGCGAACGGGCCGATGCGGGTGCGACGCAAGACCGTGAGGTGGGCGCCGAGACCGAGGTCGGTGCCCACGTCGCGAGCGAGAGCCCGGATGTAGGTGCCGGACGAGCATTCGACCCGCACGTCGACATCCACCCAGTCGCCGCGGCGCACGTCGAGGATCTCGAAGGCCGAGATGGTGACCGCGCGTTCGGCGAGGACGACCTCCTCGCCCTCGCGCACGCGGGTGTACGCGCGCTTGCCGTCGACCTTGATAGCGCTCACCGAGCTGGGGCGCTGCGAGATGGGGCCGATGAGGCGGGCGACTGCAGCCTGTACCGACTCGAGGGTCAGGGCGGCGAGCGCGGCGGCATCCGCTCGCTCGAGAAGCTCGCCCTCGGCGTCGTCCGTCGTCGAGGCCGCGCCGATGCGGATCGTGGCGGTGTACTCCTTGTCGAGGCCCACGAAGAAGGTCAGCAGGCGCGTGGAGCTGTTGACGCCGAGCAGCAGGAGTCCGGTCGCCATCGGGTCGAGAGTGCCGGCATGCCCGATCTTGCGCGTGCCGAGCAGGCGGCGAGCTCGTGCGACCACCCCGTGGCTGGTGAGCCCCCCGGCCTTGTCGACGAGAAGGATGCCGCTCGTCGTGCTCACGCTCGACAGGCTAGCAGGGCGCGCATCCCCGTCGCCGACGGCCTCGGTCGTAGGATCGGCCCATGCGGATCGGCGTCATCGGAGCGGGAGCGGTCGGGGGCGCGCTCGCTGCGCTGCTGGACCGCGAGGGTCACACCGTGGAGGTCACGGCGCGCGGCGACCACCTCACGGCCGTTCAGACTCACGGACTGACGCTCACCGGGGCGTGGGGTGACCACATCGCTCGTGTCGAGGCCGGCGACGTGCTCTCCCACGGCCCCGAGTTGGCGATCGTCGCGACCAAAGCGCAGGATGCCGTGGCCGCGATCCGCGAGAACGTCGCCCTGCTGCGCGGCGTGCCGGTGCTCGTCGTGCAGAACGGTCTCGAGGGCATCAGCGCAGCGATGGCTGCCGCGCCCCGCTCCGACATCGTCGGGGGACTCGCGACCTTCGCCACCAGTTACCTCTCCCCCGGCGTGATCACCGTGACGGCGACCGGCACGATCGTCGTCGGGGTGCTCGGCGACGACGATCTGCCCGCTCGCTACGTCGCGCGCATCATCGACCCGGTGATCCCGACGACGGTGATCCAGAACTTTGCGGGCGCTCAGTGGACCAAGCTCGTGATCAATCAGGTGAACGCCCTGCCCGCGATCACCGGGATGAGCGTGCAGGAGGTCGTCGCCCACCCCGGACTGCGCCGCATCATGACGGCGAGCATCCGCGAGACGGTGCTCACGGCGAGAGCCTCGGGGGTGCGCTTCGAGCCGATCCAGGGCCTCGGGCGGGGCATCCTTCGTCTGGTGGCCGCGGCCCCGCTCGGCCTGGGCGCGGTGCTGCCGCGAGCGATGGCCCGGCGGGCCGGGAGCGTGCCGAACCCCGGGTCGACGCTGCAGAGCATCCGCCGCGGCCAGGCGACCGAGATCGATTTCCTCAACGGGGCCGTCGTGCGCGCGGCCACGGAAGTGGGGCGCACTGCACCCGTCAACGCAGCGCTCGTCGAGCTGGTGCACAGGGTCGAGGCCTCGGGCACGTTTCTCACGCCCGCCGAAGTCGTGGCGCGCATCGCGGTCTGAGGCGCGGTCGTGTGGGGCCGGCGCGGTCGAGGCCTCAGGCGCGCCGGGGTCTGAGCCCGGGGCATCCCCGCTTTCGTTCTGGCGGATACGGACGATGTCTTGACGTCGAGAGAACGTCCTGATCCGCCGGAACGAATCGCGGGCAGCCTGCCACGGGTGCGAACGCAAGGGTGCGAACCACCGGGGCGGCGAGAGCGCAACGCCGGCGCTGCGAGCTAGCTGGTGCGCCCCCTCAGCAGCTGTCGGCGAAGACGCGGCGTGGGATCTCGGGGTCGGTGTTGTCGATGATGGCGGACGCTGCAGCGCGCGGGTTCGCCTCCGCCAGGTAGAGCTTCTGGCCCAGACGGTGCCGGTCGCGCAGGCCGACTCCGTCGCGTGCCGCGACCCGGTCGTCGGCGAGCTCGGGCGCCACGTCGAGCCAGATGGCGTAGTTCCAGAGCCCCCGAAGCTCGGGACGTTGAAGGAAGATTCCGTCGACGATGAGCGTCGCGTTCGCGCCGGTCGTCTCCCACCGCATCTCGACATCGGCGTCGGCGCGGTGATCGAACACCTCGGTGACGAACCCCGTGCTGCCCCCGAGCTTGAACGGCTCGATGAGGAAACGCCGGAACCGGTCGTAGTCGTACGAGTCCCGGTAGTACCCCTCCGGCGACTCCGTGCCGCGCGCATAGCGCCCGGCGCGCGGGAGGTGGAACCCGTCGATGCTCGCACGAACGACGGCGTGACCCGCGCGATCGAAACGCTCCGCGAGGGCATCCGCGAACATCGTCTTGCCCGCGCCATCCAGACCATCGACGGCGAGAATCGTGCGCCCGCGGGCGTAGTTCTGCAAGAAC
>CALRZA010000107.1:0-6604 GCA_943372535.1 Auritidibacter sp. Marseille-P8566 | reverse complement strand
GGTCGACGAGAGCAACGAGGGCGCCGCCTAGGCACAAGGGGAGTGAGCTGGCCGATCTAGATTGGTCAGCTCACTCCTCTCCCTCACACGCCACAAAATAGACTCGCCTTGAAAATGGAGGATCCATCATGACATCTGAACAAGAGCTGGCCGGCCTAAACGAGAGCATTGAAACCGCGCGGGCGTCGATGCCTGCACTTCTAGAACAGCTGATCCAATTCTGGAACAAGTACTCGCAGGACCTCGTAGCGACGATTGTCCGCGATGGCCACGAACGCCTCAATGCGATTGGCCCAGAAGCGGCAAAGGGGCTCAAGGAGTCGGTGAGTGCAACCGCGAAGGCGATTCGCGAATCCGCTCATGAGACTCTGCTGAGCGCAATGACCGATCAAATTGAGACCGCCCGGGCGCGCCAGCCATTCCCTGGATCAAGCGTTCATCAGGTCGCACGGGAACTTTTCGACCTGCTGGGAAGCTGGCAGAAGTCAATCGAACAGGAGTTCGCGAAGGTCGGTATCCGCAGCCACTACGGTGGATACAACGATCTCTCGCTGACCCACGACTCGAAGGTTCCGGCGCCACTTCGCACCAAAGTTACCGCGTGGGGGAAACAGCTCGACGACGTGTCGCGGGGCTACTCCAAATGGAATGCGGCGCGGATCGCCGAAGCAAAGGACCGTGCGACGAACCTCTGGGACTCCCTCGACTAATCGCCGAATAGGATTCGTGCGTGCAAGACGAGATTGAGACCGCCCGGGCCTTCTGGTCGACGCTTGCCCAAATTGCTGGGGTCTTCATCATCCCCCTAGTCCTAGAGGCACGACGATCCGCTGCCCGCTGGCGGGGCAAGCCCCGCGGCACTCAAGTTGGGCAAGCGATCTTCTACTACTACTCCGGCAGTGTGCTCTTTCTCGCCATATTCTTCCCGCTTCTAGCACTCGGTAGGGCCGCTCCACTCGACCCGCTGCCGAGACTTACGTTCCCCATCTTGCTCGGGACTGTCGCAGCTGGGCTCGTCCTCATTCCACTGGCGAAGTACTTCGTGATCACGACCCGAGAGGTGACCACGATCATTGTCAGGTTCATGCCTTGGTCGTCTTGGAGAGACATGAGGCGCCGCTACCGAAGGGCCTGGGCGGCTTTCGTAGACAGCACAGTGGAGCTTCTAGAAGCGCGGGACGAGCTCGCCAATGTGATCGCACAGATCCCGGACGTAGAAACCGACCTGAAGAAGACCGCCAAGAAGGTCTCAACGGAACTCGACAAGAGATCCGAGCAGGCAGCAACGACAGGTGAACCTGTTGACGCTGAATGGCTTGCGACGGTTACAGATGGACAAGAGAGACTCCGCGCCCACAAGGCCACCCTCAAGCGCGCAAAGCGGACCAGTCTCAGGCAACTCAGGAGCGTCGATGAGCGAATCGTGAAGTCAGAGAAGATGCTGGAAGAGCTGATCGCTGATCAAGACAAGTTCGTAAAGATGACGTACGTATCTGACGAACTCAGAGCCGCAGTCGATGAGCAGATTGCCGAACTAGAGTCCGACGCCCGAGACCTTTTTGAGAGTTCCGCCCGTCTCACCTCGCAGGTGATGGCTAGTCGCGAGGCGACCGAGAGCTTCGCGGCCGCAGGCCCAACGGAGCCCATCCCGCCACGTCCTGAGGCTTCCGATCGAGGACCGTCCCGTTCTGCATGATCCAGTATGAGTACTCGTCGAGGTCGATCGAGCGGTACTTCCACCCCTACCAGCGCCGGAGGTAGTGGTAGTCGCGGATCAGCAGGTAGAGACGTTCGTGCAAGATCCCCTTGCCGGAGCGTGGGGCGCGCTGTCGCACGGCGTACCAGTGGGGGTTGTCGGCCATCGTGCGCACGAACGTCCACGTCGCCCAGCCGATGTACTCGCGCGCAGACTCCACCATCAAGTCCGGCGCATCCGGTCGGTAGTGATCGGGCATGGTTCTCCTCTCGTTGTCGGCAAAGTCGCCGAAGCCTTTGCACACGCCGCCGGGCGCGCTCGAATGGAGACGTACGCTGCCGCTCATGAACGACTAAGACCCGATGTCGGATGTGGGCGGACCGACGTGCCCTGCCGACCTGACGCCGATGGAGCTAGCGGACGGTGCGGCGGTCTACTGACTATGCCCCGAGTGTGGGCTACTGGCCGTGGCCTAGGCGGGGTTGCCCGCTGGCGTGACCCTCACGCGGTCCGACGACCACTTGCCGCCTCGGGGCACACCCGCGTCCTTCGCTGTGATGACCTCGACCCGAATCACGGTTGAGACGACCGCGCGCTGAATGTCGATCGGGGCGTCGAGGAAGCCTGGTCCGGATTAGCGGCGCCGAGCACCGACGATGACGTGGAGTGGCGAAGCGCGCTGGTCAGTCGGACATCAGCTTGCGCCAACTCGTCGTCGACCGTCGCGGTCGCCTTCTGAAGCTGCTGGCCCGTGATGTTCCCCAGCGCATAGTCCGTCTCGAGCTGTTGCAGCCGCACGGCCAGTCTCATCCGCTCCTCCCTTGCGGCCACCAGCTTCGAGTCGTTCGGCTGCATTGCACGGGCTGCGTCCCACCGGCACGGCCGTCACATCGCGGTCACCGCGTTGAGCTCAAGCCGCGAGAGGCGATGCGCCGGAACCGGCGCGGCGGGGCCCGTCTGACAGAGCCGATCAACGCAAGAATGGCCGCCCTATGGACGGCCATTCTTTCGTTGAGTCGGGCTGACAGGATTTGAACCTGCGACCCCTTGACCCCCAGTCAAGTGCGCTACCAAGCTGCGCCACAGCCCGTGACAACTTGAATATCCTAGCGCGTTCGCGGAGGGCGGACGGCACGCGGGGGCATCCGGGCGCGCGATGTCGGCGGGATGGGGCAGGATGTTCACAACGTAAACTTTGCGCAGGGCGCAAACTCTTTCCCTCCACCACTTTCTGACAGGATCCTCGTGACCGATCGCACGCCATCCACCGACATCAGCGACAACGACGCGGCGGCGACCTCGCCCGGGGTTCCTCTGCCCGAGGTGCCCAGCACGCCCGAGGGCGGCGTGACCGCGCCGGACCACACGCGGCGCAACAACCTCGTCATCCGCCTCATGCTCGTGGCGACGTTCGTCGTGTTCCTCAACGAGACGATCGTGGGCGTCGCCGTGCCGCGCGTCATGGAAGACCTGCGCATCGAGGCGAGCACCGCCCAGTGGCTGTCGACCGCGTTCATGCTCACCATGGCGATCGTCATCCCCACCACCGGATTCCTCATGCAGCGGATGTCGACGCGCGCCGTCTTCATCCTCGCGATGAGCCTCTTCACGGCTGGCACCGCGATCGCGGCCATCGCCCCCGGGTTCGAGATTCTGCTCGCGGGACGCGTCGTGCAGGCCAGCGGCACCGCGATCATGATGCCGCTGCTCATGACCACCGTGATGACCCTGGTGCCGCCGCACAGCCGCGGCAAGACGATGGGCAACATCTCCATCGTCATGTCGGTCGCGCCCGCCGTCGGTCCCGCGATCGGCGGGCTCATCGTGCAGGTGCTCGACTGGCGCTACATCTTCATCCTCGTGCTGCCGATCGCGCTCTTCGCGCTCGTGCTCGGCGGCATGCGCGTGCAGAACGTCACGGAGAAGACGAACGTTCCGCTCGACGTGCTGTCGGTCATCCTCTCGGCCTTCGCCTTCGGTGGCCTCGTCTACGGGCTCTCGAGCATCGGCGAGTCGATCGCCGGCAACGTCATGGTGATGCCGTGGATCCCGATCACCGTCGGCGGCCTCGCCCTGGTGGCGTTCATCCTCCGTCAGGTGGCCCTGCAGAAGCGCGAGCAGGCGTTCCTCGACCTGCGCACGTTCCGCTCGCGCGGGTTCAGCGTGGCGATCATCCTCATGGTCATCATGATGGGCGCGCTGTTCGGCACCGTCTTCCTGCTGCCGATCTACACGCAGCAGGTGCTCGGCCTCGAGCCCGCCGCGAGCGGCCTGCTGCTCGTGCCCGGCAGCCTGTTCATGGGACTCGCCGGCCCGTTCATCGGCCGCCTTTATGACCGGGTCGGGCCGCGGCCGCTGATCGTTCCCGGATCGATCGTCGTCTCGCTCGCGTTCTGGGGCATGACGCTGTTCAACGCGTCCACCCCCTGGTACATGGTGCTCGTCGCCCACATCGGCATCAGCGTGGGCCTCGCGTTCATGTTCACGCCGCTGTTCACGTCATCGATGGCCGCGCTCAACCCGCGCCTCTACAGCCACGGCAGCGCGACGATCGCCACGGTGCAGCAGCTCGCGGGCGCGGCCGGCACGGCGCTCTTCATCGCCCTCTACACGATCGGCACCTTCACGGCCCGGGATGCCGGTGCCACCGAGGTGGATGCCCTCGCCAACGGCGTGCACATCGCCTTCATGGCCGGAGCCAGCATCTCGCTGCTCGCGGTCGTGGCGGCGTGGTTCGTGCCGAAGCCGGTGGAGTTTGATCATGCGGGCGCTGCGCAGGAGCAGGCGGCAGCCCACTAGCGAGTTAGCGCCGTTCGCGAGTGGTCGGCTTGAACATCGGGTCTGAGTATCCCGGCGGCCGAGACGGCCGCCCCGCGTCAGGCGCGAAGCCCAGAAATGGGCTTCGCGGAAGCGCAAGCGCGCTTAGCGCTTGCGCTTCTCCCTGACGCGCATATTCACATTGATCGGCGAACCCTCGAAGCCGAAGATCTCGCGCAGGCGCCGGGTGATGAAGCGGCGGTACTGCGGGTCGAGGAACCCGGTCGTGAAGAGCACGAACGTCGGCGGGCGGCTCGCGGCCTGCGTGCCGAACAGAATGCGCGGCTGCTTGCCGCCGCGCACCGGGTGCGGGTGCTCCGCGGTGAGCTCGGCGAGCAGGGCGTTGAACTTGCCGGTGGGGATGCGCGTGTCCCACGACGCCAGCGCGAGCTCGAGGGCGGGCACGAGCTTCTCGAGGTGACGGCCCGTCTTGGCCGAGATGTTCACGCGCGGCGCCCACGTGACGTGGTGCAAATCCTGCTCGATCTCCTTCTCGAGGTAGATGCGGCGCTCGTCGTCGAGCAGATCCCACTTGTTGTAGGCGAGCACGAGCGCGCGGCCCGACTCGAGCACGAGGTCGATGATCTTGAGATCCTGCACGCTGATCGGCGCGGTCACGTCGAGCACGACGACGGCGACCTCCGCCTTCTCGAGCGCGGCGCTCGTGCGCAGGGTCGCATAGAAGTCGGCGCCCTGAGCGAGGTTCACCCGACGGCGGATGCCGGCGGTGTCGACGAAGCGCCAGAACTTGCCGCCCAGCTCGATCTGCTCGTCGACCGGATCGCGCGTGGTGCCGGCGATGTCGTTGACGACGACGCGCTCCTCCCCCGCGGTCTTGTTGAGCAGGCTCGACTTGCCCACGTTGGGGCGGCCGATGATCGCCACGCGACGAGGTCCTCCGACCTCCTCCTTGGCGACGGCCGAGACCTCCGGCAGCACCGTCATGGCGTGGTCGAGCAGGTCCGCGACGCCGCGTCCGTGCACGGCCGACACGGCCCACGGCTGGCCGAGGCCGAGCGACCACAGAGCGGCGGCTTCGGGCTCCTGGTAGGCGTCATCCACCTTGTTGGCCACGAGGATGACCGGCTTCTTGGTCGCGCGCAGCATGCGCACGACGTGCTCGTCGGTGCTCGTGGGGCCGACCATGGCGTCGACGACGAAGAGCACGGCATCCGCCAGATCGATCGCGATCTCGGCCTGGGCCGCGACGGAGGCGTTGATGCCCTTGGCGTCGGGCTCCCAGCCGCCGGTGTCGACGATCGTGAACTTGCGGGTGCCCCACTCGCCCTTGTAGTTCACGCGGTCGCGCGTGACACCCGGGGTGTTCTCGACGACGGCCTCGCGGCGGCCGATGATGCGGTTGACGAGCGCCGACTTGCCCACGTTGGGGCGGCCGACGATCGCGAGCACCGGCAGAGCGGGCAGGTAGGTGATGGCGTCCGGGTCTTCGGTGGCCGCGTCGAGGATGCCGAGGTCTTCGTCATCGAGGTCGTAGTCGGCCAGTCCCGCGCGCAGGGAGGCCGCGCGCTGGGCCGCCTCGTCGTCGTCGAGGGTCGAGATGCGCTCGACCAGGGAGGCGTCGAGTTCGGGGAAGTCGTCGTTGTCGGTGTCAGCCATGGTGGGGTCCTATCTGGAGTATCTGTCCACCGGTTTCGATACGCCCGCCTGCGGCGTGCTACTCAACCTGCCTTGCGGCGGACCAAGTCAACGACAGCGGCAACGGTCTGCTCGAAGTCGAGATCAGTGGAGTCGATGGTGGTCACACCATCTGCGGCGTTCATGAAGTCCACGACGCGCGAGTCCTGTGCGTCACGGGAGGCGAGCTCCCGCGCCGTCGTCTCGGAGGAGATTCCCGCGAGTTCGGCCGAACGCCTGCCCATTCTAGCCTCTGGGGAGGCCGTGAGCAGAATGCGCACCTCGGCATCCGGCGCGACGACGGTCGTGATGTCGCGGCCCTCGACGATGATGCCGGGTCGCGGGTCGGCCGCCATGAGCCGGCGGAACAGGTCGACGAGGTACTGCCGCACCTCCGGAATACGCGCGACGCTCGAGACGATGCCCGTCACGCGCGGCTCGCGGATGTCGCCGGTC
>CALRZA010000106.1:0-6628 GCA_943372535.1 Auritidibacter sp. Marseille-P8566 | reverse complement strand
CCGGCACCGCGATCGACGCGGGCGGGCTGCTTCCCGACCTCGACGACATCAACTCGTGGACGCAGGCCGTGCACGAAGTCGACCCGCTCGAGATGCTCGAGGTGCAGCTGGCCAACACGACGGCCCCGTTCATCCTCGTGTCGCGTCTTCGCCCGTCGATGGCGGCCTCCGCGGCCCGACGCAAGTACGTCGTCAATGTCAGCGCCATGGAGGGCGTCTTCGGGCGCGGATACAAAGGCCCCGGGCATCCGCACACCAACATGGCCAAGGCCGCGGTGAACATGCTCACCCGCACGAGCGCGCGTGAGATGTTCGAGTCCGACGGCATTCTGATGACGAGCGTCGATACCGGCTGGATCACCGACGAGCGGCCGCATCCGACGAAGGTGCGGCTCGCCGAGGAGGGCTTCCACGCGCCCCTCGATCTCGTCGACGGCGCCGCGCGGGTTTACGACCCGATCGTGCGCGGCGAAGCGGGCGAGGACGTGTTCGGCGTCTTCCTCAAGGACTATCGCCCGAGCAACTGGTGACTCAGCCCTTCGCTGTCGGTGACCGCGTGGTCGTGAGGTACCGCCTCGCCGACGGGCGGGCGACCGACGCCCTCGGCCTTCTGCTCGAGGCCTCGGCCACGACCCTCGTCGTGGACGGGGTTCGCGGCGTCGAGACGATCGACGTGGATGCCGTGATCACCGCCAAGCGCGTGCCGCCGGCTCCCGAGCGACGGTCGCCTCGCACCTCCGAGCGTTAGCCCGGTTGCTACCTCGGGAGCACTTTGCCGGGGTTGAAGGTGCCCTTCGGGTCCGCCCCCTCGAGCAGCGCCCGCATCACGACGACGCCCTCGACCGAGATGTCCTGTTCGATCCACGGCGAGTGCTCGAGGCCGACGCCGTGGTGGTGCGAGATGGTGCCGCCGTTGTCGACGAACGCCTGCTGGATCGCGCTCTTGACGGTGTTGTACTCGCCGATCGGATCGTCGCCGAAGACGAACGCGAAGGTGAAGTAGAGGCACGCGCCCGAGTGGTACGAGTGCGAGAGGTGGCTCATGATCCACCCCTTGATGCCGATCTCGTCGTAGGCCTGCTGCGCGGCGGTGCGCACGGCCGCGTGCAGGCCGATGAGCTTGGACCATGGGGCCGCCGTCTCCGACACGTCGCCGGCCGCGCCCCGGTCGAGCAGGAAGTCACGCAGGTAGGGGGTGTCGAACTTCTTCTGGTCGTAGAGGATGCCCGGGCCGGTGCCGACGCCCATGCCCCCGTGCTTCTTCACGATGTCGTCGACGAGCTTCTTCTGGCGCTTCGCGTGCGAGACGCTGCCCTCGTAGCCGATGAAGCTCAGGCAGATGTCGTCGAGGGTCCAGCCCTTCGCCTTCATCATGCCCGGCAGCACCGTGCCCGCGAGGAACTTGTCGAGGCCCTTGCGATCCTTGCTCGTCGCGAGCGAGAAGCCCGTCTCCCACGAGTCGCTGATGCGGGTGATCGAGGGGGCGGCATCCGACTCCGCGATCTGCTGCATGGCGGCGATGCCGGCGGCCCAGTTCGGGAAGAAGTAGGCGTAGACGTCGCGCTTGGCCGGCTGGCGGTGCACCTGCACGGTGACCTCGGTGATGACGCCCAGACGCCCCTCGCTGCCCAGGATCATCTCGCGCACGCTCGGGCCACTGGACGTGCTCGGCAGGGGACGCAGCACGAGCACTCCCCCGGGACGCACGACCCGCATGCCGCGCGCGATGTCGGCGATGTCGCCGTACTTGTCGGACTGCATGCCCGACGAGCGCGTCGCGACCCAGCCGCCGAGGGTCGAGTGGGTGAACGAGTCGGGGAAGTGCCCGATCGTCCAGCCGCGGCCGTTGAGCTGGGCCTCGAGGTCCGGGCCCTGCGCTCCGGCCTGGATCCGGGCGAGGCCCGACTCCTCGTCGATCTCGATGAGCTGCGCGAGGCGGCCCATGTCCAGCGAGATCACGGTGCGCTTCTCGGTGGGCAGCGGCTCGAGACTCGAGGCGATGTTGCTGCCGCCGCCGAACGGGATGATCACAGCGTTGGCCGCGACCGCGGCATCCACGACCGCCTGCACCTCAGCTTCGTCTGCCGGGTAGACGACGACATCGGGCGAGCGCTCGATCCAGTTGTTGCGGATGCGCACGAGATCGCGCAGCGACTTGCCGTAGGTGTGGATGACGCGCACCATGTCATCAGTCGACACATGCTCGGCCCCGACGATCCCGGTGAGGGTCGTCACGAGGGCGGCCTTCGCGTTGGACTTCGGCACCTTCAGGTCGGCGAACGACGGCTCCTGAGCCTGCTCCGCGGTGGCGAGGTCGAGACCGACCGCCTGCAGCACGAAGGGCGCGAAGCCCGGCTTGTCGTCGTGGTGGAAGCCCACGCCGTCCTTGCCCCAGCCCCACCACTTCATGTGCTTGACGTCGGTCACGGTGCGTCCTTCCTGGCGTGCTCGGGTTCGGGAATCCGGGGCACGCTCGCGTGGAGCCGTCGCACCTCGTGCGACAGCCGGTGGGTGAATTCTTCCGCGTTCTCGCCCTCGGTGGGCGACAGCGGCGCGCCGAAGACCACGTGCACCGGCAGGCGACCGCGCTTGGGCCAGTTGACGCCGCGCGGCATCGCCTCGCTCGCACCGACGAGAGCCAGCGGCACGACTGGAACCTTGCTGACGATCGAGATCGCCGCGGCACCGTGCTTGAAGTAGCCGATGTGGCCCGACTTCGACCGGCCGCCCTCGGGGAAGATCAGCAGGGGCACGCCGCGCTCGAGAAGCGACCGCGACGAACTGCCGCGCTTGCCCTCCTGGTTGCGCTCGATTGCGAAGGCGTTGAAGAAGAGCGTCGTGAGCCCTTTGCGCCAGGCGACGTCAAAGAAGTAGTCGGCCGCGGCGCCGGCGGCGAGGTAGCGCGCGAGCGGTCGGGGCAAGGCACCGATGATCAGGGGCGCGTCGAGATGGCTCGAGTGGTTCGCCACGACGATGAACGGTCTCTGGAGCCCGTCGAGGCTCTCACGGCCATGAACGGTCACCCTCACGAGTGACCAGACCAGCGGCTTGAGCAGCCCGCGTTGAGCGACGAAGCGCACCGCGGCGAGCGTCGGCGAGGTGAAACGGTCCCGGGTCGCCATCAGGGGAGGTCTGCTTTCACAGAAGCGTGTTCGGAGCCGTCGCCGGTGGAGGGTGCTCGCCGACGGCTCGAGATGCGTGCCGAGATGGCGCGGATCGCGGATCGAGGCAGGTGGCGGGCAATCCATCCGATGACCCGGTACCGAACAGTGGGTATGGAGACCGCCCTGCCCCGCGCCACGTCACGTAGCGCCGTCGAGACGACGACCTCCGGGGTGATCCACAACCAACCCGGTATCGACGAGGTGCGCACCCCCGCTCGCTCGTGCCACTCCGTCGAGACCCAGCCGGGCATGACCGCGGTGACGGTGACCCCCTCCGGTCGCAGCTCGACCGCGAGCGACTGGCTGTACGCCGTGACCCACGCCTTGATCGCGGCATACGACCCCGTCGTGAAGAGCGCCTGGAGGCTCGACACGTTGATGATCGCGCCGCCGCGCCCGCTCATCGCGCGCCCCGCGGCGCCGCCCAGCACGAGCACGGCACGACACATGACGTCGAAGGCATGTTCATGCCGCGACAGGTCTCGATCGGTCAGCAGGGCGTGCACCCCGAAGCCGGCGTTGTTGACGAGAAGGTCGATCGGACGCCCGGCATCCTCCAGACGGGCGGCCACACGAGCGACATCCGCGGGGTCCGCGAGGTCGGCCCGGAGCGTCTCCACGTGGATGCCCGCAGCGGCATGCAGTCGGGTCGCGGCCTCCTCCAGCCGGGTCGCATCCCGTGCGACGAGCACGAGATCGTGCCCCCGCGCAGCCAGAGCGGCCGCGAATGCGGCGCCGATGCCGGAGGTCCCGCCCGTGATGAGAGCCGTGGCCATGGGGGATACATTACGGCACCGGTCGCGAGCGACCGGGCCGATAGACTCGGTCGAAACCGGCCAGCATCACGGAGGAACCGCGCATGCCGCAGCAGCCTGAGGCGACTGTCGACGACGACCGCTACCCCGCCCCCGGGTTCGATGTTCGCGAGTTCGCCCGGACCGCCGCGGGAAGTCACCGCGAGAGCCTGGGCCTCGAGGGCTACCGCGAGTCGCCTCTCGATGACGACGTGCTGCGCCTGCTGCGCTACCTCCAAGTGATCGAGCGCGGCACGATGACGCACCTGCGTGGCGTGCTCGTCACGGCGACCCACAAGGATGCCCGCATCACGGCCTTCCTCACCACGTGGGCCTTCGAGAAGTACTGGCTCGCCGATGCGCTCGAGCAGATCGTGCTCGGCCACGAGCCCGAGGGATCGGTCGCCGACCGCTCGCCCTTCCGCACCCCCGTCGAGCGCACCATCCGCGAGTCGATCTACGCCAACATCGTCGGGGTGCCGATGATCGCCGTGCACATGGCGCTCGGCACGGTGGACCAGTGGGTGACCTCGGCCGCGTACCGCCGCGTGATCGAGCTCGCCGGTCATCCGCAGCTCACCGAGACCCTCGGCGAGTTCCTGCGCATCAAGGACCGCCAGCTCGAGTTCTTTGAGGCGCAGGCGCGTTTCCGTCTGGAGGAGTCGCCGCAGGCTCAGCGCATCACGCGTCGTCGGCTGCGTCGCACCCCCTGGCCGATCGGCGCCCAAGCCGAACCGCGCGAGGAGACCCGCTTCTTCTACGACCGCCTCTTCCAGCCCGTGCCCGCGCTCGTCGACGACCTTGACTCCCGCATCGACACGCTTCCCGGCCAGTCCAGCCTCACGATCATCCGGAAGGCGGCGCGCCTGTGACGACCCGCACCACCCCCTCAAGCCCGACGACGGCTCTCACCACCGAGCACGTCTTCCTCACCGGGGCCACCGGCTTCGTCGGGCAGGCGATCCTCGAACGCCTGCTCTCGAGCCACCCCGGCACGCGCATCTCGATCCTCGTGCGCGGCAAGGGCAGCCAGAGCGGCGCCGACCGTCTCACCACCCTCCTGCGCAAGCCTGTCTTCGCGTCGTGGATCGAGAGGGTCGGCGAGGAGGAGGCCCGCGCCCAGGTGGCGCGGCGGGTCAGCGTGATCGATGGCAGTCTGTCCGCGGTCGGCACGCTTCCCGGTGACCTCGACATCGTCATCCACGGGGCGTCGACCGTGTCGTTCGATCCCCCGATCGATGAGGCCTTCGACACCAACGTCGGCGGCGCCAATGGAATCTACGGCGCGCTGCTCGCGGCCGGCGGCGACCCGCACGTCGTGCACGTGAGCACGGCCTACGTCGGCGGCATCCGCAAGGGGATCGTGCCCGAGGCCTCGCTAACGCACACTGTCGACTGGCGGACCGAGTACGAGGCGGCGCAGACCGCCCGCACCCGGGTGGAGTTCGAGTCCCGGCAGCCCGAGGCGCTGCGCGAGCAGCTCACCGCCGCCCGTGCGCGCCACGGCAAGGCGGGACCGCAAGCGGTCGCGCAGTTCGCCGAGGC
The DNA here is from genome assembly GCA_943372535.1 of Auritidibacter sp. Marseille-P8566. Lineage (GTDB taxonomy): Bacteria > Actinomycetota > Actinomycetes > Actinomycetales > Microbacteriaceae > Rhodoglobus. The sequence continues at coordinate 1,125 of CALRZA010000106.1, read as the reverse complement.
GGCCCGCGTCGAGTGGGTGCGGGCGCGGCTGGTGGACTACGGCCGGATGCGCGCCGAGAGTCTGGGCTGGACCGACGTCTACACTCTCACCAAGGCCTTCGCCGAGCGCGTGGCGGAGGAGAGCTGGGGTCTCGCCGGGCACCGCCTTTCGGTCGTACGCCCCTCGATCATCGAGAGCGCGCTGCACCACCCCTTCCCAGGGTGGATCGACGGCTTCAAGGTTGCCGACCCGCTGATCCTCGCCTACGGGCGCGGCCAGCTGCCCGACTTCCCGGGCCTGCCCGACTCGGTGCTCGACGTCATCCCGGTCGACTTCGTCGTGAACGCGACGCTCGCCGCGGCGGCCACTCCGCCGCCGAAGAACGAGCCGGTCTACTACCACGTGAGTTCGGGCGCCAGCAATCCGCTGCCCTTCCACCGCATGTACGAGAACGTGCACCGCTACTTCACCGACAATCCGCTGCCGGATGAGGACGGCGACATCCGGGTGCCGAAGTGGAAGTTCCCCGGTGGGCTGCGGGTCGAGAAGGCCCTCGTGACACGGGAGCGCCAGGCCGAGCGCGCCGAGCGCTGGATCGAGCGAATGCCGGCGACCCCGCGCACGCGACGCGCTCTCGATCGGGTGCGCCGAGGCCAGCACGACCTCGAGGTGCTGCGCGGCTACACGAACCTCTATCGCGCCTACGTGCAGACCGAGATCATCTTCGACGACACGAACACGCGGGCGCTCCACGCGAGCCTGCCGGAGCAGTCACAGCGCGAGGCCGGGTTCGACGTGACCGAGATCGACTGGGAGCACTACTTCCAGCAGATCCACTTCCCCGCGATCACGACGCTCACGCGCGCCTTCGCGACGCGTCCCGCGGCCAAGGCGAAGGTCACGCGAGCGCTGCCGGTGCGCTCGGATGTGCTCGCGGTCTTCGACCTCGAGGGCACGATCCTCGAATCCAACCTCGTGCAGCAGTACCTCCTGCTGTGGGCGGGCAGCGTGCCGCGCACGCGCGTCGCCCACGACCTCGCGAACTTCGCCTTCTCGCTGCGCACGTACCTGCGGGCGGAGCGTCGGGACCGCGGCGAGTTCATCCGCACCTTCAGGCGGCGCTACGAGGGCTTCAAGGTCAGCGA
>CALRZA010000105.1:0-6636 GCA_943372535.1 Auritidibacter sp. Marseille-P8566 | reverse complement strand
CGATCTCGGTCTACGACGCCTCGGGTGTCAGCCGCCCGCTCGAGTTCACCTTCACCCGCACGGCCGGTGGCTGGAACGTCGCCGCCGTCGACGGCGCCACCACCGTGACGTCCTCCCTCGGCTTCACCGCGGGCGCGCTCACATCGGGTGCCTCGCTGACGATCGGCGGTATCACGGTCGACTTCAGCTCGGTGAGCGGCTACGCCGGCCTCACGACCGTCGCGGCGGCCCGCCAGGACGGCCGCGAGCCCGGCACGCTGCAGTCCTACTCGCTCGCCAAGGACGGCACCCTCATCGGGTCGTTCTCGAACGGCGCGACCGAGGCGATCGCCCGCCTCGCGATGGGCAAGTTCGTCAACCCCGGCGGCCTCGAGAAGGCCGGTGGCTCGACCTACCGCGCCACGATCAACTCGGGCGACCTCACCTACGGCACGGCGGGCACGGGAGCCTTCGGCTCGCTCTCCGCCGGTGCCCTCGAGATGTCGAACGTCGACCTCTCGCAGGAGTTCACCAACCTGATCGTCGCCCAGCGCGGCTTCCAGGCCAACGCCCGCATCATCACCACCTCCGACGAGGTTCTGCAGGAGCTGACGAACCTCAAGCGCTAACGAGTTCTAACGCCACCGAGCCGGCGGCCGACAGTCAGGGACAGGAAGATGGTCCCGTCTGTGGGCCGCCGGTTTTCGAATGGATTCGAAGGACTCACCATGATTGTCGTCACACGACTCAACGACACGCGATTCGCGGTCAACCCTGACCTCATCGAGAGGGTGCAGGAGAGTCCTGATACCACCCTGACCCTCGTCGGCGGCACGAGCTACGTCGTGCGCGAGAGCATGGAACAGGTGATCGAGATGATCATGAAGTTCCGTGCCGGCGTCATCGCCCACGCCCGGTCCCTGCCCGCCCTCGACAGTCCCGGTGTCGGGATCTCCGAGGTGGTGCCCCTGGCGTCGCGTGAGAAGCGCGCCGCTGGAGCGCCGAGCCGGAAGGGCTGACGATGGACCTCGCAACCATCATCGGAATCCTCGCGGCCTTCGCGGCCCTCTACGCGATGATGACCATGGAGGGCGCCACGCTCTCGGCCATCCTGCTTCCCGCCCCCATGATCCTCGTGTTCGGGGCGACGGCGGCGGTCGGCGTCGCGAGCGCGACCATCCCCGACACGATCCTGGCGCTCAAGGCCATCCCGCGCGCGTTCAAGGGCACCAAATTCAAGCCCGACGAGACGATCGACAAGCTCGTCGAACTCGCCGAGGTCGCCCGCCGGCAAGGACTCCTCGCGCTCGAGGAGGAGGCCGGCAAGCTCGACGACCCGTTCCTCAAGTCCGCCCTGCAGGGCGTGGCCGACGGCCTCGACGCCGAAGAACTCGCGATCATGCTCGAGGACAAGGTCGCGACGCAGGACCGCACCCAGCGCCAAGCGGCGAAGTTCTACACGTCGATGGGCGGCTACGCGCCGACGATCGGCATCATCGGCACCGTCGTGTCGCTGACGCACGTGCTCGAGAACCTCTCCGATCCCGGCTCGCTCGGGCACGCGATCGCGGCCGCCTTCGTGGCGACCCTCTGGGGCGTGCTGTCGGCGAACTTCCTCTGGCTGCCGATCGGCACGCGTCTCATCCGGCTCGCCGAGCTCGACGGTCAGCGCATGACGCTGCTCGTCGAGGGCGTGCTGGCGATCCAGGCCGGCAGCCAACCGCGGGCGCTCGGTGAGCGTCTTCGTGCCCTCGTTCCCGAGAGCACGGGCAAGGGCAAGGGCAAGGCCAAGCCGGACATGGCGAAGGCGGCATGAGCCGCCGGCGCCACAAGGGCGAGCACCACGCCGAAGCCCACGCCGACGAGAGGTGGCTCGTCTCCTACGCCGACATGATCACCGTGCTCATGTGCCTCTTCCTCGTGCTCTTCGCGATGTCGACGGTGGATGCGGCCAAGTACGCGCAGCTCAAGGACTCGCTCGCGACCGGCTTCGGCACGACCCCGAGCGACAGCGTGGATGCCGCGGTCGGCGTGATCGTCGAGCCCGAGTTCGTCAACGAGGAGGGCGTCGGCTTCACGTCCGACGTCACCGACGAGTCGCCGCTCGAGGAGGCCAAGAACGAGGTCGCGCAGTTCCAGGAGATCATCGAGAAGGTCAACGCCGCGCTCACCGCGCAGGGCCTGCAGGATGCCGTCGAGTACCAGATCGACCAGCGGGGTCTCACGATCAAGCTCGTCGGCGGTCAGACGTTCTTCGGCTCCAACCAGGCGACCCTGCAGCCCGGCTCGGTCGACGCGATCGCCGCGATCGGCAGCGCTCTCGCGACGACCGCCGAGGAGATCAGCGTCGAGGGCCACGCCGACCCGACCCCCGCGAGCCCGCCGTGGGCGACCAACTGGGAGCTCGCCGCGGCTCGCGCCGTGACCGTGCTGCGGTTCATGACCGACCGGGTCGGCATCGCCGAGGCGCGCATGTCGGCGGTGAGCTTCGGGTCGTCCCGGGCGATCCCGGGCGACGACGCCGGCAGCCGTCGGGTCGACATCGTGCTGCACTCCTCGATCTCGACCGAAGCCCAAGAGCTGGTGGATGACGTGCTCGACGGCACGGCCGAGGAGCCGGCCGACACGCTCGCCGACACGGGAGACCACTCCGCCGACGGCGCGGCCGACCACTCCACGGACTCGGCCGACCACTCGACCGACACCTCGACGGATCACGCCACCGACAGCACTTCGGATCACACGACCGACGGCGCGACCGACCACTCGGCCGACGGATCCGCGCAACCCGCTCCCACCGGGCCGCGGGTGCGGGGTACAGCCGTCGACCACTCGGGTGACCCCAGTTCGGGGTCAGATCACTGACCGCGCCTAACCGAGGGGAGAATTCCGGCCGACAGTGCCGGGTATGACGGTTCACACGAAGTCAGCGGTCGGCGCGCGCGTCGACGAGCCTGAAGCTTATGACTTCGATCGACCGACGACGCTGGGCCGCGATCACGTGCGGCTGCTGCGCGGTGCGCTGGAATCCTTCGCGCGCCAGTGGCAGACCCAGCTCACCACGCGCCTGCGTGCGGTGTGCCGCATCACGGTCGGCGACATCCACCTGGCGACCTACGACGAGTACGTCGAGACGCTGCCGGCGACCACCGTCATGGTGCTGTGCGGCGTCGACCCCCTCCAGGCTCGCGCGATCATGCAGTTCCCGGTGCAGAGCTCGTTGCGCTGGATCACGCGCATGGTCGGCAGCGACACCGAGTCCACCGTGCCCGACCGCGAGCTCACCATCATCGAGCAGGCGATCATGCGCTCGATCGTCGCCGACGCCCTCGACGTGCTGCACTACACGATGGGGGACTCGTTCCCGAGCGAGTTCAAGGTCGAGACCGTGCGCTTCGGCGCCCGCACCGCTCAGGCCGCCGCCACGACCGACTCGATGATCGTGATCGAGTTCCGCATCGCGGTCGGCGAGACCAGCGCTGCCATCACCTTCGCGGTTCCCGCCGAGGCGCTGAGCGACGAGATCGCCCCGCTTCCGGCGGAGGAGCGCGCCCACGTCGGCGACCTCATGGCCGAGCAGCTGAGCGAGGTGCCCGTGCGGGTCGCGCTGCGCTTCCAGCCCACGCCCGTCTCGTCGCAGATCGTGCTCGGCCTCGCCGAGGGCGACGTCATCCGCCTCGGTCACTCCAAGAACAAGCCGCTCAGCGTCGTCGTGGAGGGCCAGACGCTGGCCCGTGCCGCGGTCGGCGCGAGCGGAGCCCAGCTGGCCTGCGTCATCGTCGATACCCGGGAGGGATCATGAACACCACCACCGCGCTGTCCGCCACGGACTACGCCACCGTCGTCGCCGCGGCCGAGGCGCTCGCCGAGCGTCTGCCCGGCACCGAGCGTCCCTCGGTCGTGCACCTGCCCGACCCGTTCGCGGTCACCGGCCCGTTCGCCGACGCGCTCGTGACCGAGTTCGTCGGAGCGCGCTCCACCGACCTCGCCCTCGTGCTCAACGACCGCAGCATCTTCGCCGAGGTCTCCGGCGTCGCCGAGGCGCTCGCCGAGCCCGGCGACATCGTGCGCCCCGCCTTCGAGGGCGCGATCGCCGCCCTCGGCACCGGGGTGCTCGGCGAGATCATCGAGGGGGATGCCTCGGCCCTCGTCTCGGCGAACGGCACCGCGGTCTTCGAACTCACCACCGCCACCGGCAGCATCGGCTGGTTCGCCATCCGCCTGCACCCCGCGTCGGTGCGAGTCGAGGCGCCCGCGGTGCCCGCCAACCTTGCCCGCATCTCCAACGTCGAGATGACCCTGACCGTCGAGATCGGCCGCACCCGCATGTCGGTGCGCGACCTGCTGGCCCTCGAGCCCGGAGCGGTGGTCGAACTCGACCGCGCCGCGGGCAGCCCGGCCGACATCCTGCTCAACGGCCGCCTCATCGCCCAGGGCGACGTCGTCGTGGTCGACCAGTCGTACGCCGTGCGGGTCACCCGCATCCTCGATGCAGCGGAGGCGCTGGTCTAGTGGACACCCTGTTCCTCTTCCTGCGCGTCGCGCTCTCGCTCGCGGCCGTGCTCGGCGTGATCTGGTTCATCCAGCGTCGCGTCAGCCGCGGCGGCGGTCGCCTGCGCGCGCAGAAGGCGATCACGGTCGTCGGCCGTCAGTCCGTCGGGTCGAAGGCCTCGGTCGCCGTGATCGAGATCGACGGCACCCGCTTCGTGCTGGGCGTCACCGACCACGCCGTCAACGTGCTCCACACCGTCGAGAAGACTCCCGTCGAGTCGACGAGCGAAGCCTTCTCCCGCGTGCTCGCCGAAGCGGATGCCCCGCTCGCGTCCGAGCCCGTCGCCGTCGCCTCCCGCGCCGAGCTGAGCTCGGCGCTCGTCGCCCCGCAGAGTCCGCTCGCGGGATCCATCCTCTCGGCGACCACGTGGAAGCGCGCGTTCGCGAGCCTCAAGTCGTGAGCCGGCCCGCCATGCGTCGCGGCCTGATCGCCCTCGCGACCATCGCCACCACCGGCGCGCTCATGCTCATCGGCACCGCGCCCGCCGCTGCCGTCGACGAGCCGGTCGACCCCGTGGTTCCCATCGTCGACGGCCTCGTGAACGTCGGGGTCAACGGCCCCGACGGCTCGCCCGCCTCGTCGATCATCCTGCTGCTCGGCATCACGATCCTCTCGATCGCCCCGGCCATCCTGCTCATGATGTCGTCGTTCACGAAGATCTTCATCGTGCTCGCGATGACCCGCAACGCGCTCGGCCTCACGACGATCCCGCCCACCCAGGTGCTCGCGGGCCTCGCGGTCTTCCTCTCGATCTTCATCATGTGGCCCGTGCTCAACGAGGTGAACATCGAGGCGGTGCAGCCCTATCTCGCGGGCACGATCGACTTCGGCGGGGCGATCAATGCCGCCACCGGCCCGCTGCGCGACTTCATGCTCGCCCAGACGCGCGAGGAGGACCTCGGCCTCATGACCCGCGCGGCGGGCCTCGAGAACCCGGACGACCCGTCGACCGTGCCGCTGCAGACCCTCATCCCGGCGTTCATGATCTCCGAGCTTCGCGCCGGCTTCATCATCGGCTTCGTCATCTTCGTGCCGTTCCTCGTGATCGACCTCGTCGTCTCCGCGGGCCTCATGGCCCTCGGCATGATGATGCTCCCGCCCGTGATGATCTCGCTGCCGTTCAAGCTGCTGCTCTTCATCCTCGTCGACGGCTGGGGCCTCATCATCACCGAGCTCGTCTCGAGCTACGGGGGTGCCGGATGAATCCCGCGGTCGTCATCGACATCGGCGTGCAGGCCCTCATCGTCGCCGCCAAGCTCGGCGCCCCGATGCTCATCACGGCGCTCGTCGTGGGCTTCGCCATCTCGGTGTTCCAGTCGATCACCCAGATCCAGGAGGTCACCCTCTCGTTCGTGCCCAAGGCGGTCGCCGTCTCGATCGCCCTCGTCATCAGCGGCCAGTGGATGATCGCCGAGATCGTCGCGTTCACCCAGCACCTCTTCGAGATGATCCCCTCGCTGATCGGAACCTGACCATGGGATTCGACGCGAGCTGGATGGAGGCCGTGATGCTCGCCGCGGTGCGAGTGACGGCCTTCCTCGTCGTCGCGCCGCCGTTCTCGTTCAACGGCATCCCGGCCCGCATCAAGGCCATGCTCGCGATCGGTCTGGCCATCGCGATGGCGCCGCGGATCACGACCGGCTACGTGCCGCTCGAGACCGGCCCGTTCATCTGGGCCCTGCTCATGCAGCTGCTCATCGGCTTCTTCCTCGGCTTCCTCGTCATGCTCACCTTCGCCGCGGTGCAGTCCGCCGGCAACCTCGTCGACCTGTTCGGCGGCTTCCAGATGGCGCAGGCCTTCGACCCGCAGGCGATGCTCAACGGTGCCCAGTTCACCCGGTTCTTCCACCTCGCCGCGCTCGCGCTGCTGTTCGCCACCGACGGCTACCAGATGATCCTCGCGGGACTCATGCGCACCTTCGAGGTGCTCCCCGTGACCGCCTCGATCGAGGGCGTGATCACGGTCGAGGCCCTCGCGGGCGGGCTCACGCAGATGTTCCTCGCCGCGCTGCAGATCGCCGGACCCCTGATCGTGATCCTCTTCCTCGCGGATGTCGGACTCGGCCTGCTCACGCGCGTCGCGCCCGCGCTCAACGCCTTCGCTC
>CALRZA010000104.1:0-6672 GCA_943372535.1 Auritidibacter sp. Marseille-P8566 | reverse complement strand
GCGGCGACGAGCACAGCGCCGAGGGGGCCGATGCCCTCAAGTGCGATGAAGCCGACGTTGAGGCCGAGACTCGCTCCGGCCGCGCAGAGGGGTACCGCGGCGCGCCGAGCCCGTGGCCACGCCAGCACCACGATCGTCGCCGCGACGACCACGATGTTTCCCGCGATCCGCAGGGGCTCGACGTCGTCTATCGCGACGTGAAGGGCGATGTCAGCAATGTTGAGCACGAGGGCGGCGACCGTGAGAACGCGAGCGAGAGTGCTCATGAGGCATCCGCCGTCAGGTCGCGGTGCTTCTCCGTGTACCCGTGGTAGTTCTGCGCATTGGTGCGGATGCCCTCCCGCTCCTCGGCAGTGAGCGCACGCCGCACCTTCGCCGGCACGCCCGCGACGAGTGACCCGGGCGGCACGATCGTGCCCTCGAGCACCACAGCCCCGGCCGCGACGAGCGAGCCCGCACCGATCACGGAGCGACTCAAGACGGTCGAGCCCATGCCGATGAGGCAGTCATCCTCGACGGTGCAGCCGTGCAGCACCGCGGCGTGGCCGACGCTCACGCCGGCCCCGACGGTCGTGGGGGTCCCGCGGTCGCAGTGCACGGTCACGTTGTCCTGAAGGTTGCTGCCGACGCCGATCGTGATCGCATCCACGTCGGCGCGCAGCACCGTGCCGTAGTAGATGCTCGCGCGCTCGGCGAGGGTGACCTTGCCGATCAGCGTGGCGTTCGGGGCGACCCAGGCGGTCGCATCCACGGCCGGGTGCACGTCGTCGAAGGGCAGGAGAAGGGCCATGCGATCAGGGTAAAGGGCATCCGCCGGTTAAACTGGCCCGACCATGGCCATTTTCTCCAACCTCACCGATCGCCTCGCCGAGACGTTCAAGAACCTCCGCGGCAAGGGCAAGCTCAGCCCGGCGGATGTCGATGCCACCGTGCGCGAGATCCGTCGCGCCCTGCTCGACGCCGACGTCGCCCTCGAGGTCGTCAAGGAGTTCACGGGCAAGGTGCGCGAGCGCGCGCTCGGCGACGAGGTGTCGAAGGCCCTCAACCCCGCGCAGCAGGTCGTGCAGATCGTCAACGACGAGCTCGTGACGATCCTCGGTGGGCAGGCCCGCCGCATCCAGTTCGCCAAGCAGCCGCCGACGATCATCATGCTCGCCGGCCTCCAGGGTGCCGGAAAGACGACGCTCGCGGGCAAGCTCGCCAAGTGGCTGAAGTCGGAGGGTCACACGCCGATGCTCGTCGCGGCCGACCTCCAGCGCCCCAACGCCGTCACGCAGCTGCAGGTCGTCGGCGAGCAGGCGGGCGTGCCCGTCTACGCCCCGGAGCCCGGCAACGGCAAGGGCGACCCGGTGAAGGTCGCCAAGGAGTCCATCAAGGAAGCCACCCGCAAGCAGTACGACACCGTCATCGTCGACACGGCCGGCCGCCTCGGTGTGGATGCCGAGCTCATGAAGCAGGCCGCCAACATCCGCAAGGCGATCGACCCCGACGAGGTGCTGTTCGTCATCGACGCGATGATCGGACAGGATGCCGTCACCACGGCCCGCGCCTTCCAGGACGGCGTCGACTTCACCGGCGTCGTGCTCTCGAAGCTCGACGGTGACGCGCGCGGTGGTGCGGCGCTGAGCGTCGCGAGCATCACCGGGCGGCCCATCCTCTTCGCCTCGACGGGCGAGTCGCTCGACGACTTCGAGCCGTTCTATCCCGACCGCATGGCCAGCCGCATCCTCGACCTCGGTGACATCCTCACCCTCATCGAGCAGGCGCAGAAGAACTTCGACGAGGAGGAGTCGCGCAAGGTCGCCGAGAAGTTCGCGACCGACACCTTCACCCTCGAGGACTTCCTCGGGCAGATGCAGCAGCTCAAGAACATGGGCTCGATCAAGAACATGCTCGGCATGCTTCCCGGTGCCAAGGGCATGCGGCAGCAGCTCGACAACTTCGACGAGAGCGAGATCACGCGCACCGAGGCGATCATCCAGTCGATGACGCTGCAGGAGCGACGCCAGCCCAAGGTGCTCAACGGCTCGCGCCGCCTGCGCATCGCCAAGGGCTCGGGCACGACGGTGACCGAGGTCAACGCGCTCGTCACGCGCTTCGAGCAGGCGGCCAAGATGATGAAGACGGTCGCCAAGGGCGGCACGCCGCAGATTCCCGGCATGGGCCCGATCCCGGGTCAGAAGTTCGGCGGGGCCAAGCAGCAGCCCAAGAAGAAGGGCTCGCGCTCGGGCAATCCGGCCAAGCGGGCGGCGGAGAACGCGGCGCTCGCGGCGGGCGTCTCGGCGACGCCGGCGGCATCCGGCTCGGGCTTCGGGCTCGGCGCGGCGAAGACGGGCGGCCCCACCGAGGAAGAACTGGCGAGCCTGCAGAAGTTCCTCGGGCGGTAGCGTCAGCCTCGAGCGGTAGCGTGGAGGCATGACTTCTCGCCCCGTTCGCATCGGTGTTCAGCTTCAGCCCCAGCACGCCCTCTACCCCGAGATCCGGGATGCGGTGCGCCGCTACGAGGATCTCGGCGTCGACATCCTCTTCAACTGGGATCACTTCTTCCCCCTCTACGGCGAGAAGGACGGCCTGCACTACGAGTCGTGGACCGAGCTCGCCTCGTGGGCCGAGCTCACGAGCCGTGTCGAGTTCGGCGCCCTCGTCAACTGCAACAGCTACCGCAACGCCGACCTGCAGGCCGACATGGCCCGCACCATCGACCACATCTCGGGGGGCCGCTTCATCTTCGGCACCGGCTCGGGCTGGTTCGAGCGCGACTACGACGAGTACGGCTACGAGTTCGGCACGGTCGGCAGCCGACTGGATGACCTCGCCGAGGCCCTGCCCCGCATCGAGGCCCGCTGGGAGAAGCTCAACCCGGCGCCGCTGCGCGACATCCCCGTGCTCATCGGCGGCGCGGGGGAGAAGAAGACCCTGCGCCTCGTCGCCAAGCACGCCGACATCTGGCACAACTTCGTCAGCCCCGAGGAGCTGCCGCGCAAGCTCGGCATCCTGCGGGAGCACTGCGACGCCGTGGGCCGCGACATCAGCGAGATCGAGCTCTCGAACGAGCAGCCCGACAAGAAGCTGACCCACGCGGATGCCCTGCGCGAGCTGGGCGTCAGCCTCTTCACGGTCGGGGTCAGCGGCCCGCTCTACGACGACGCCAAGGTGCTGCCCTGGCTGAAGTGGCGCGACGAGCAGAACGGCTGATCGGCAGCGACGCACGCGCTCTACGATGAGGGCATGACGCTGCCCACTGCTGTGCAGCTCGCCGCCTCCGTGCGCGCGGGCACCCTGACCGCCGTCGACGCGACCCGCGCCGCTCTCGAGCGCATCGAGGCGGATGACGTGGGTGCGTTCCAGCTCGTGCGCGCCGACAAGGCGCTCGCCGAGGCCGCCGCGGTGGATGCCCGTGCCGACCGTTCGTCCCTGCCCCTGGCCGGCGTGCCGGTGGCGATCAAGGACAACATCCCCGTCGAGGGGGAGCCGCTGCGCGACGGTTCCGCCGCGACCTCCGATGAGCCCTCCGCGGCCGATCACCCGATCGTTGCGCGTCTGCGTGAGGCGGGTGCGGTCGTCGTCGGTCTCACCCGCGTGCCCGAGCTGTGCGTCTTCGGCGCGACCGACTCCGTCTTCGGCATCAGCCGCAACCCCTGGAACCGCGACCGCACCCCGGGTGGCTCCTCCGGCGGCAGCGCCGCGGCCGTCGCCTCCGGGTTCGTCTCGATCGCCCACGGCAACGACGGCATGGGCTCGATCCGCATCCCCGCCGCCAACTGCGGGCTGTTCGGCATCAAGCCGGGCGCCGGCCTTGTTCCTCAGGAGATCGGCGTCGACGCGTGGTACGGCATGAGCGAGAACGGCCCGCTCACCACGACGGTCGCGGATGCCGCGCTCATGCTCTCGGTGCTCGCCGCCCACCCAGCGCTCGCGACCGTGACCGAGCCCGCCGCCGGGCTGCGGATCGCGCTCGCCACCAACGAGCCCTCGGCCCTCGTGCGCACCGACCCCGAGTTCCGCCGCGGCGCCGCCGAGACCGCGGCCGCCCTGCGCGAGCTCGGGCACACCGTCACCGAGGTGAGCTTCCCGTATCCGGCCAACCCGCTTCCCCTGCTGGCCCGCTGGTTCGGGGGCACGGCGACGGATGCCGCGGCTCTCGACCCGCGCAAGCTCGAGCCGCGCATCCGCACCCACGCCCGCCTCGGGCGACTGGGGCGCCGCCTCGGCTGGCTGTCGCCGCGCCCGGTGGACCGCATCCGCGCGCAGGTCACCACGTTCATGGCCGACTACGACGTGCTGCTCACTCCGACCCTCGCCCAGCCGGGCATCGAGGCGGTGCGCTGGGGCGAGCGCGGGTGGTACGCGAACCTCATGGCGAACATCCGCTACGCGCCCTACCCGTCGCTGTTCAACCTACTGGGCTGGCCCGCGGCGAGTGTGCCTGCAGGGTGGCACGCGACCGCCGAGGTGCCGCTCGCGGTGCAGCTCGTCGTCGCACCGCGCCCGGACGGCGCGGGGGAGGCGGCGATCCTCGGGCTCGCGGCCCAGCTCGAGCGCGTGCGGCCGTGGCCGCGCACGGTCGGCGACCGCTGACCGCTGACCGCTGACCGCTGATGGCTGCGGCGCCCGCTGACCATCGCGCGCCGCGACCTCGGTTGCGACCCCCGGCTGCCACTCTTCGGCGGATTCCGGACACCACGATCGCTCCCGGCTCGGGCCGTCGCCGGCTCGCGCTAGCGTGAGCGCATGAGCACCAGCCCCGCGCCCGCGCCGTCCTCCGCCCGCCGCGGCCCCGAGCGCGTGAGCCCGCTCGTGATCGTCGCCATCGCGGTGACGATCGTCGCGTGGGCGAGTGCGTTCATCGTCATCCGCGGGGTCGCGCCGTACTTCACCGGCGGGGCGCTCGCCCTCGGGCGGCTCGTCGTCGGGGCGCTGCTCCTCGGCATCGTCGTGCTCATCGGTCGCCGCTGGGTCGCGCCGACCCGCCGCGAGTGGCTGCTCATCACGGGCTTCGGCGTCGCCTGGTTCGGCGCCTACAACGTCGCCCTCAACATCGCCGAGCAGACCTTGGATGCCGGCACCACCGCGATGCTCGTCAACATCGGCCCCATCCTGATCGCGCTCGGAGCGGGTGTGTTCTTGCGCGAGGGCATCCACCGCTGGCTGGCGATCGGAGCCGGGGTCGCGTTCGTCGGCGTCGTGCTGATCGGCATCGGCACGGGCGGCGGATCGTTCGGCGACGGCATCGGGGTGCTCTGGTGCCTGCTCGCGGCGTTCACCTACGCGGCCGGAGTGCTCTTTCAGAAGCCCGCCCTCAAGCGCCTGCCTAACGCGCAGGTGACGTGGCTCGGCTGCGTGATCGGCATGGTCGCGTGCCTCCCGTTCTCCGGCGAACTCGTCAGCGGACTCGCCGCGGCGCCGACCGAGGCCGTGCTCGGCGTGCTCTACCTGGGCGCGATTCCGACGGCCCTCGCGTTCTCCACGTGGGCCTACGCCCTGTCGCGGATGCCCGCCGGCCAGCTCGGCATCTCGACGTACATCGTGCCGCCGCTCGCCATCCTGATGGGCGTCCTCGTGTTCGCCGAGGTGCCCGCCGTGCTCGCCATCATCGGGGGAGCGGTGTGTCTGGCAGGTGTCGCGCTGTCCCGCCGCCGGGTGCGGATTCCCGAACCGGCCGAAACTCTGGCAGAATAGCCAGTCGAGCCCTTCGCCGTCCGACCCTCTAATCAGACGCGACCGGGATCCATCAGAGCTTTCCTGCCGAGTGTGCCCCCACGCTCACGGCTAGCAGTTCGCCACCCACACACGTAACTCAGGAGAATTGTGGCTGTCAAGATTCGTTTGAAGCGCCTCGGCAAGATCCGGGCGCCCTACTACCGCATCGTCGTCGCCGACTCGCGCACCAAGCGTGATGGTCGTTCGATCGAGGAGATCGGCAAGTACCACCCCACCGAGGAGCCCTCGTTCATCGAGGTCAACTCCGAGCGCGCGCAGTACTGGCTGTCGGTCGGCGCCCAGCCGTCGCCGCAGGTTGAGGCCATCCTCAAGCTGACCGGTGACTGGGGCAAGTTCAAGGGCGACAAGAACGCCGTGAGCACCGTCAAGACCAAGGAAGCCAAGGCGACCTTCGAGGTCGACGAGAAGAAGAAGCCGGTTCTCAAGCCCAAGTCGGAGGCGCCCGCGCCGAAGAAGGAGGCCCCTGCCGCTGAGGCCGAGGAGGCCGTCGAGGTCGAGGCTCCCGTGAGCGACGGCGCCGCCGAGGAGGCTCCCGCCCCCGAGGCCGCCGACGAGGCTCCGGCCGCCGGCACCGTGGATGAGCCGGCTGCTGACGCAGCCGCCGAGTCCGCCGACGACGCGGACAAGGCCTAAGCCTTGCTCGCTCCTGCCCTCGAGCATCTGGTCAAGGGGATCGTCGATCACCCGGACGAGGTGCAGGTCGTCGCCAAGAACACGCAGCGTGGTGAGATCCTCGAGGGGCGCGTGCACCCCGAGGATCTCGGCCGCGTGATCGGTCGCGCCGGCCGCACCGCCAAGGCGCTCCGCACGCTCATCACGGCGCTCGCCGACGGACGACGCGTTCGCGTCGACGTCGTCGACACCGACTCCTAAGGCCGTGGCCCAGAGCAAAGTCCCCCAGCCGAACCACACGCAGCTGCGGGTCGGACGACTGACCAAGGCTCACGGCCT
>CALRZA010000103.1:0-6674 GCA_943372535.1 Auritidibacter sp. Marseille-P8566 | reverse complement strand
TCTCGCGGCGCAGGCGGTCGGGATTCCACAACGCGGCCTCCGCCACCCCTCCGCGCTCGATGCGCACCGTGAGCTCGCAGTGCCGAGGACCCGGATCGACGAGCTGGAGCACGGCGGTGTCGCACGCGTCGAAGACGGCCCGACTCGTGGTGAAGCGGATGGTGACGTCGCTGCCGTAACGCAGATCGACGGAGAGGAGTCGAGGCATGAGCCCACGCTAGGCACCCCCTGCGTCCCGGCGACAGGACTTGACGGATCGCCAGCGGGATGGTGCATAGTCACTTCCTCGTCACTCGGCAACCCCCGACACGTCGCGGGTCGTCTGCCTAGGCTGGAACGACGTCAACGACTGGCATGACGTCAACGAGAGGCGTCAACCGTGGAGACATGGCCGGGATCACGATTTCCCTTGGGTGCGACCGTGCGCGACGGGGGCACGAACTTCGCGATCTTCAGCGAGGTCGCTGAGAAGGTGGACCTCTGCCTGATCGCGGAGGACGGGCACGAGACCCGGGTGCCCCTTCAGGAGGTGGATGCCTTCGTCTGGCACGCCTTCCTCCCCGGTGTCGGGGCGGGACAGCGTTACGGCTACCGGGTGCACGGACCCCACGACCCGGCCGCGGGGTTGCGTTGCAATCCGAACAAGTTGCTGCTCGACCCCTACGCCCGGGCGATCTCCGGTGAAGTCGACTGGGATCAGGCGGTCTTCGGGTACACGTTCGGTGACCCCGACTCGCGCAACGACGAGGACTCGGCCGCGCACGTGATGCTCGGGGTCGTCGTCGACGACTCGTTCGACTGGGAGGGCGACCGGGCTCCGGGCATCCCCTACAGCCGGACCGTCATCTACGAGGCGCACGTGAAGGGACTCACCCAGCTGCACCCGGCGATCCCCGAGGAGGAGCGCGGTCGCTACTCGGGCGTCGGGCATCCCGCGATCATCGAGCACCTCACGGCTCTCGGCGTGACCTCGCTCGAGCTCATGCCCGTGCACCAGTTCGTCAACGACTCGACCCTGCAGGAGAAGGGCCTCTCGAACTACTGGGGCTACAACACGATCGGGTTCTTCGCCCCGCACGCCGCCTACGCGGCCGGCGATCGCGGCGAGCAGGTGCGCGAGTTCAAGACGATGGTGCGCGACCTGCACCGGGCGGGCATCGAGGTCATCCTCGACGTTGTCTACAACCACACCGCCGAGGGCAACCACCTCGGGCCGACGCTGTCGTTCCGCGGCCTCGACAACGCCGCCTACTACCGACTCGTCGACGACGACCCGCAGTTCTACATGGACTACACGGGCACGGGCAACACGCTCAACGTGCGCCACCCGCACTCCCTGCAGCTCATCATGGATTCGCTGCGCTACTGGGTGACCGAGATGCACGTCGACGGCTTCCGGTTCGACCTCGCCGCGGCGCTCGCCCGGGAGTTCTACGACGTCGACCAGCTCGCCACGTTCTTCCAGCTCGTGCAGCAGGATCCGATCCTCTCCCGCGTCAAGCTCATCGCGGAGCCGTGGGACATCGGGCCGGGCGGCTACCAGGTCGGCAACTTCCCGCCGCAGTGGACGGAGTGGAACGGCAAGTACCGCGACACCGTGCGCGACTTCTGGCGCGGCGAGCCCGCGACGCTGGGCGAGTTCGCGGAACGCCTCGGTGGCTCGGCCGACCTCTACGAGGGTGACGGTCGCCGCCCGGTCGCCTCGATCAACTTCGTCACGGCACACGACGGCTTCACTCTGCGCGATCTCGTGAGTTACAACGAGAAGCGCAACGACGCCAACGGCGAGGAGTCGCGCGACGGCGAATCGCACAACCGCTCGTGGAACAGCGGGGCCGAGGGCGAGACCGACGACCCGCAGGTGACCGCGTTGCGAGCGCGCCGTCAGCGCAACTTCCTCGCGACGCTGCTGCTCTCGCAGGGCGTGCCGATGATCGCGCACGGCGACGAGTTGGGCCGCACCCAGCTCGGCAACAACAACACCTACGCGCAGGACTCCGAGCTGAGTTGGGTGAACTGGGAGGACGCCGACCGCGACCTGATCGAGTTCACCGCGAGCGTCACGCGGCTGCGCGCCGAGCATCCGACCTTCCGTCGCGTGCGCTTCTTCACGGGGCGCCCCGTGTCGCGCGGTGTCGGCGAGCCCCTGCCCGACCTCGAGTGGCTCGCTCCCGACGCGACGCCGATGACCGAGGAGGACTGGGACACCGACTTCGTCAAGGCGGCGGCGATGTTCCTCAACGGCCAGGGCATCCGCGGGCGGGATGACCGGGGACGCACGATCACCGACGTCAACGCGCTCGTGCTCTTCAACGCCTCGGAGCACGACCTCGAGTTCACCGTGCCCAACGCGGAGTACGCCGAGCGCTGGCGCACCGCGATCAGCACGTCAGGTCTGCCGGCGACGGAGGTGCCCGCCGGTCACACCCTCACGGTCATGTCGCACTCGATGACGGTTCTGCTGGCGGACGCGTGAGTCTTCCCGTCTCGACCTACCGACTGCAGATCAGGCCGGGCCTCGACCTCCATGCGGCCGCCGCGCTCGTCGACTACCTGCGCGCGCTCGGGGCCGACTGGGTCTACCTGTCGCCGATCCTGAAGGCGAGCGAGGGCTCCGACCACGGCTACGACGTCGTCGACCACTCGCAGGTCGATCCGGCCCGGGGTGGAGCCGCCGGGCTGGATGCCCTCTCCCGCGCCGCGCACGGTGCGGGCCTCGGCGTGCTCGTCGACATCGTGCCGAATCACGTCGGGGTGGGCGATCCGCAGAAGAACCCCTGGTGGTGGGATCTGCTGACCCACGGTCGCGAGTCGCGCTACGCCGAGGCCTTCGACATCGACTGGGATGCCGGGGCCGGCCGCCTGCGCATCCCCGTGCTCTCCGACGAGTCGGTTCTCACTCTCGTCGACGGGCAGCTCGACCACGCCGGAGTGCGCTTCCCCCTCGCGCCGGGCACCGAGCACGGCACGGCCGACGAGGTGCACGACCGCCAGCACTACGAGCTCGTGCACTGGACGCGCGCCGACTCCGAGCTCAACTACCGGCGCTTCTTCGCCGTGAACTCGCTCGCGGGCATCCGCGTCGAGGTCGACTGGGTGTTCGCCGAGTCGCACGTCGAGATCGCGCGGTGGTTCGCCGAGGGGCTCGTCGACGGGTTGCGCGTCGACCACCCCGATGGCGTGCTCGACCCGGGGGCCTACCTCGACGACCTCGCCCGCATCACGGGCGGGGCCTACGTGCTCGTCGAGAAGATCCTCGAGGGCGACGAGCAACTGCCGCCGCACTGGCAGGCGGCGGGCACGACAGGCTACGACGCGCTGAGCGATCTCGACCGACTGCTCGTCGATCCGCGCGGGCAGAAGCGGCTCGACTCGCTCGAGGCGAGCCTGAGCGCGGGACCCGTGCAGGACTGGGGCGACCTCATCCACGACACGCGGCGCGGCATCGCCGACGGCATCCTGCGCTCCGAGATTCTGCGCATCGCGCGGCTCGTGCCGGGCATCCGTCACGCCGACGACGCGGTCGCCGAGATCGCGGCCTGTTTCCCCGTGTATCGCACCTATCTCCCGTACGGCGAGGAGCATCTCGGCGAGGCCGTCACCGATGCGCGTCGTCGCCGCCCCGACCTGGCCGGCACCTTCGATGCGCTCGATGCGGTGCTGCGTGACCCCGCGCATCCCGCCGCCCAGCGCCTGCAGCAGACCACCGGGATGATCATGGCGAAGGGGGTCGAAGACACGGCGTTCTATCGCTACTCCCGCCTCGCCTCGCTCACCGAGGTCGGTGGCGACCCGTCGGAGTTCGCTCTCGACCTCGCGGGCTTCCACGAGCGGCAGTCCCGCCGCCAGGCGAGCGTGCCCGCGTCGCTCACGACGCTCACGACCCACGACACCAAGCGCGGTGAGGACGTGCGCGCCCGCATCGACGTGCTCTCGGAGGTGCCGGCCGAGTGGAGCGAGACGCTCGCAGCGTTGCGGTCCGCGGCGCCCCTCGGCGACGGCCCGCTCGAGAACCTGCTGTGGGAGTCGATCGTCGGGGCGTGGCCCGCCTCGCGCGAGCGGCTGCACGAGTACGCGGTCAAGGCGGCTCGCGAGGCCGGGCTCGGCACGACCTGGACCGCCCCCGACGAGGCGTTCGAAGAGCGGCTCGCAGCCCTCGTCGACTCCGCGTTCGACGATGCCGGCGTCGCGGGCACGATCACGGCGATCGTCGGTCGTGTCGCCCGCGCGGGCTGGAGCAATTCGCTCGCGGCCAAGCTCATCCAACTCACGTCGCCCGGGATCCCCGACGTCTATCAGGGCAGCGAGTTTTGGGAGACCTCGCTCGTCGACCCCGACAACCGGCGTCCCGTCGACTTCGCCGCGCGCCGCGCCGCCCTTGAGAGACTCGATAAGGGCGCGCTGCCGCCCGTCGACGACTCCGGTCACGCCAAGCTGCTCGTCACCTCGCGCGCCCTGCGCCTGCGTCGCGACCACCCGGAGCTCTTCACCCGCTACGCCCCGCTCGCGGCCCTCGGCGAGCGGGCCGACCACGCCGTCGCGTTCGACCGCGGCGGCGCTGTGACGCTCGCGACCCGGCTGCCGATCGGTCTCGAGGCGGCGGGCGGATGGGGCGACACGGTGCTGCTGCTGCCGCGCCGTCGCTACGTCGAGGTCATCACCGGCGCCGAGCTGGACGGCGGCGAGCTCATGGTCGGCGACCTCCTCCGCCGCTATCCCGTGGCGCTCCTGGCGCACCTGCCATGACGTTCGGCGTCTGGGCTCCGCGCGCGACGACGGTCGACCTCGTGCTCGAGGGGGTCATCCACCCGATGGAGCGTCACGACGGCGACGAGTGGATGCCGCACCGCCCGGTCGACTGGCGCTCCGGGCTCGACTACGGGTACTCGATCGACGGCGCGCCCCCGGTGCCCGACCCGCGCTCGCGCCGTCAGCCCCGCGGAGTGCACGAGCTCTCGCGCACCATCGACCTCGGCGGCTTCGCGTGGACCGACTCCGGCTGGGCCGGGCGGGGCCTCGCGGGAGCCGTGATCTACGAGCTGCATATCGGCACCTTCACCCCCGAGGGCACCCTTGATGCGGCGATCGAGAAGCTCGACCACCTCGTCGACCTCGGCGTGACGTTCGTGGAACTGCTGCCGGTGAACGCCGTGAACGGCATCCACAACTGGGGCTATGACGGCGTGCTCTGGTTCGCCGTGCACGAGCCGTACGGTGGGCCGGACGCCTACCAGCGGTTCGTCGACGCGTGTCACGCGCGCGGTCTCGCGGTTGTGCAAGACGTCGTGTACAACCACCTCGGGCCCAGCGGCAACTGGCTGCCGATGTTCGGTCCGTACCTCGGTGAGAAGGGCACGTCGTGGGGCGAGGCCGTCAACCTCGACGGCGAGCACTCGGCCGGCGTGCGGCGCTACATCCTCGACAACGCCGCGATGTGGTTTCGCGAGTACCACGTCGACGCGCTGCGCCTCGATGCGGTCCACGCCCTCCATGACTCGTCGACACCCCACCTGCTCGCCGAGCTGAGTGCGCTGACGGATGCCCTCGCTCTCGAACTGGGTCGACCCCTGACCCTCATCGCCGAGTCCGACCTCAACGATCCCGTCATGATCACCCCGCGAGCCCTCGGCGGCCGGGGGATGACCGCGCAGTGGAGCGACGACTTCCATCACGCGGTGCACGTCGCGCTCACCGAAGAGACGTTCGGGTACTACGCGGACTTCGCGTCGATGGCCGCGCTCGCCAAGGTGCTCACGAGCGGCTTCTTCCACGACGGCACGATGTCGACGTTCCGCGGCCGCCCGCACGGCGCGCCGATCGACACGGCCTCGGTGCCGGCGTGGCGGCTCGTGACCTTCACGCAGAACCATGACCAGGTCGGCAATCGGGCGGCCGGCGACCGACCATCGCAGTACCTCGACGTGCGCAGCCTCGAGATCGAGGCGGTGCTCGCGCTGCTCACCCCCTTCACCCCGATGCTCTTCATGGGTCAGGAGTGGGGCGCGACGACACCGTGGCCGTTCTTCACGTCGCACCCTGAGCCCGAGCTCGGGCGAGCGGTCGCCGAGGGGCGCCTCGCGGAGTTCGCGCAGATGGGCTGGGAGCCCGATCTCGTCGTCGATCCGCAGGATCCCGCGACGGTCGAGTCGGCCCGGCTCGACTGGAGCGAGCCCGAGCGAGGGCACCACGCGCGCCTTCTCGACCTCTATCGACGGCTCACGGGGCTGCGGCGGCAGCATCCCGAGTTCACCGACCCGGCGTTCGTCACCGGGTGCGTTGTCGATGAGGGTGAGAAGTGGCTGGCCTTCCATCGCGGATCGATCACGGTCGCGATCAACTTCGACACCGAGGCGCACTGGATGCCGGTGACCGGCGCGACCGCCCTGCTCACCACCCGGCCGCTCGAGGGCGCCACCGGAGACGCCCTGCTCGTGCCCGCGCGCAGCGCCGCGGTCGTGCAGCGCGAAGGCTGAGCGAGGGCTGAGCGAGCGGGTCAGCCGGCCGGGTTCTCGACGGGCGTGCCGTCGTCATCCGTGGTCGAAGGCGGGCCGTCGGGAGACCCGGGGGCGCCGGGAGACTCAGGGCCGTCGGGGGCCTCCGGGGCGCCGCCCGAGGCCGCGTCGTCGTCGGTGCCGTCCTCCGACGGCACTCCCTGGGTGTTCGGCTCGTGGTCG
>CALRZA010000102.1:0-6674 GCA_943372535.1 Auritidibacter sp. Marseille-P8566 | reverse complement strand
CCACGACCTCATCATCGTCAGCGGCACCGAAGCCGCGCTCGAGAGGTTCGCGGCCGAGTCCGCCTGATCGGGTCCCGTCGGCTTACGGCGCGGTCGGAGTCGGCTCGATCGGGGCGTCGAGCTCGGTGCCGTCGCCCGGCAGGGGCGGCATGCCCTCGCCCGGCATCCCCGGGCCGCCCTGCTGGCCCTGACCCGGCTGGCCCGGCTTGACCTGACCCGGTCCACGGTCGCCCTCGCGGTCGCCGTCGCCCTCGGACGACTCGTCGTGCAGTCCCTGGCTCATGCCCGGGCCGCCGTGCGGGCCGCCACCGGGGCCGCCCGGCAGCGCGGTGCCGAGGAGCACCCCGCCACCGAAGAGGGCGCCCGCGAGCACGACGCCTCCGACGGCGATGCCGACGGTCGCGAGCACGGGGAGCCCGCGTCGGCCGGGTGCGGTGGTCGTCGCCTCACGCGCGACGGGGGCGGCTGTCTCGACGACGGCCGACTCGGCGGGAGCCGACTCAGCGGCATCCTTGTTCTTCTCTGCCATGATGCTTCCTCCTGCTCGGGTGGTGCGACCATTCGCACCGCATGCAGGACACTCTGGAAGCGCCGCCTATGGGTCAGCTATGACACAGCAGAGAACCGACTCAGCGTCCGGCTGCAAGTTCCTTGGAGCGCGCCAGGGCCGCGGCGGTCGCGCGGTCGAAGAGCCCCGCGAGGTCGGCGGAT
This sequence comes from Auritidibacter sp. Marseille-P8566, assembly GCA_943372535.1. Lineage (GTDB taxonomy): Bacteria > Actinomycetota > Actinomycetes > Actinomycetales > Microbacteriaceae > Rhodoglobus. The sequence goes on along the minus strand of CALRZA010000102.1, from coordinate 5,963 downwards.
TCCAGCACGGCGATCGCTCGCTCGGTCGTGCCGTTGGGGCTCGTGACCTGGCGGCGCAGGTCGCGCGGGTCGCGTCCCGAATCGGCGAGCAGCTCCACCGCCCCGCGGAAGGTCTGCTGCACGAGCAACGCGGCCTGCTTAGGAGCGAAGCCCCGGGCCTCGGCCGCGCGCGTGAACTCTTCGATCAGATAGAAGACGTACGCCGGCCCCGAGCCCGAGATCGTGCCGAGCGCGTCGATCTGCTCCTCCGGCAGCTCGACGACGGTGCCGACCGTTTCGAAGAGCGCCTTGCCGAGCGCGCGGTCCGCGGCGACGGCGCGGGATCCCGCCGCCAGCCCGGTCACGGCGAGCCCGACGAGGGCGGGGGTGTTGGGCATCGCGCGCAGCACGGCGTTCGGCACGACCGCCTCCATCGTCGCCGTCGTCACGCCGGCCGCGACGCTCACGATCAGCGCGGCGGGATCGAGAGCGGGGGCGATCGCGACGAGGGTCTCGGGCACCATGGCGGGCTTGACCCCGATGAGCACGACGCCGGCTCCGGTCACCGCACGCTGGTTGGCATCCGGATCGGTCTCGAGGGCCCACGACTCCACGCCGTCGCGACGCACGAGGGAGGCCTTCGCTTCGGTTCGATTGGTCACGCGGATGCCGCCGCTCACGCGCACGTGGGGGGAGAGCAAGCCGCCGAGGATCGCGCCGCCCATGGCGCCGGCGCCGATGATCGCGATCGAGGGGAGAGGAGTCGTCACGACCCCATCCTAGGATTGGGCGCATGAGTGCATCCGGAGGAACCAAGGCGATCATCGCCGCGCTGCTCGCCAACCTCGGGATCGCGATCACGAAGTTCATCGCGTTCGTGTTCTCCGGCTCGAGCTCGATGCTCGCCGAGAGCGTGCACTCGTTGGCCGATACCGGCAACCAGGTGCTGCTGCTGCTGGGCGGGCGGCGCTCCCGCAAGACCGCCGATGCGACGCACCCCTTCGGCTACGGGCGCGAGCGCTACGTCTACGCGTTCGTCGTGTCGATCATCCTGTTCTCGGTCGGTGGCGTCTTCTCGATCTACGAGGGCATCCACAAGCTCGAGAATCCCGAGGGAATCACGAACGCGTGGCTGCCGATTCTCGTCTTGTCGATCGCCATCCTGCTCGAGTCGTTCTCGCTGCGCACCGCGGTGCGCGAGTCGAACCACGTGCGGGGCAAGCAGGGCTGGGTGTCGTTCATCCGCCACGCCAAGGCGCCCGAGCTGCCGGTCGTGCTGCTCGAAGACCTCGCGGCCCTGCTCGGACTCTCGTTCGCCTTCGTCGGTGTGGGTCTGACGATCCTCACGGGCGATGCGATGTGGGATGCCATCGGCACCCTCGCGATCGGCGTGCTGCTGATCGCCGTGGCGATCATCCTCGGCATCGAGACGAAGAGCCTGCTCGTGGGTGAGGGTGCCAGCGCTCAGGATGCCGAGCGCATCCGCGACGTCATCAACGCGCACCCGGAGGTCGAGGCCCTCATCCACATGAAGACCCTTTACCTCGGGCCCGATGAGCTTCTCGTCGCCGCCAAGGTCGCCTTCGCGAGCTCGTCGAAGCTGTCGGATGTCGCGCGCACGATCGACTCGGTCGAGTCGGCGATCCGCGAGGCCGTTCCGCTCGCGCGCGTGATCTATCTCGAGCCTGACGTGTACGTGACGCCGAGCGGCGCGCATCCGTCGACCGATGCGATCGTGATCAAGGGCAACGACTAGCGCGGTGCTACTGGCAGAATCGTGACCATGGACATCCTGCACTCGATTCTCGTCGCGCTCCACTTCCTCGGCATGGCCGCCGTGGTCGGCTCGTTCTTCGTTCAGATGCGGCGCAAGAGTGACTTCGTTCTCATGCCCACGCTCGTCGGCGCGATCACCCAGGTCGTCACGGGCCTCGCGATCGTCGGCCTCGCCGAGATGGGCGACGGCGACCCGCTCAACTACGCCAAGATCGGCGTCAAGCTCACGATCGCCGTGATCGTGCTCGTCGCGGCGATCCTCGCGGTCACCACGCAGAAGAAGGGCGGCCGCGTGCAGCCGTTCTTCCACGCAGCCGGCGGACTGGCGCTCATCAACGTGCTCGTCGCGGTCTTCTGGGGCTGAGCCTCCGACGCCGGGCCGGGATGCCGCCCCGGGTAGACTGACGGCATCCACCCTCCGGCCCCCGGGCCGTCTCACTCGCGGGAGATCATCGTGCCCACCATCGTCGTCGAGGTCATGCCCAAGGCGGAACTTCTCGACCCGGCCGGCAAGGCCGTCACCGGAGCGCTGCACCGCTTGGGCCAGAACCACTTCTCGTCGGTGCGCATCGGCAAGCGGTTCGAGCTCACCGTCGACGGTCCCGTGGATGAGGCGCTGCTCGCCGAGGTGCGCGCGCTCGCCGAGGACATGCTCGCCAACACCGTCATCGAGGATGTCGTGAGCGTTCATGCGCTCGACACCGAGACCGTCGCCGCGGGAGAGACCCACTAGTGCGCATCGGCGTCATCACCTTCCCGGGCTCCCTCGACGATCGGGACGCCCAGCGCGCGATCCGTCTCGCGGGCGCCGAGCCCGTCGCCCTGTGGCACGGTGAGCACGACCTCCACGGCGTCGACGCGATCGTGCTGCCCGGCGGCTTCAGCTACGGCGACTACCTGCGCTGCGGCGCCATCGCCGCCCGCTCGCCCATCATGAGCGAGGTCATCGACGCCGCTCGGGGCGGGATGCCCGTGCTCGGCATCTGCAACGGCTTCCAGATCCTCGTGGAGGCGCACCTGCTGCCGGGCGGTCTGGTGCGCAACGACCACGGCGACTTCATCTGCCGCGACCAGCGACTGCGCGTGGAGAACACGGCGACCTCGTGGACCAACGGTTTCGAGGCCGGCCAGGAGATCACGATCCCGCTCAAGAACGGCGAGGGCGGCTTCCTCGCCGACGCCGAGACCGTCGCGCGGCTCGAGGGCGAGGGACGCGTCGTCTTCCGTTACCTCGACGTGAACCCCAATGGCTCGGTCAACGACATCGCGGGCATCACCGACGAGCGCGGCCGGGTCGTCGGCCTGATGCCGCACCCCGAGCACGCCGTCGAAGCCGGCTTCGGCCCCGACACCGCGCTCGCGATGCGCTCGGGCACCGATGGCCTCACCTTCTTCGAGAGCGCGATCGCGTCGTTCGTCACCGCCTGATCCGGAGGATTCCATGACCCCGAAATCCCTCTTCCGCGTCGTCGCCATCGCCGAGGCGATCACCTGGACGCTGCTCATCACCGCCCTCATCGTGCGGGCCACGAGCGGCTTCGCCCTGGGAGTGACGATCGCCGGGGGCATCCACGGCTTCGTCTTCCTCGCCTACGGCGCGACGGCCGTGCTGGTCGCCGTGAACCAGCGCTGGCACCCGGGCGTCGCGACGGTCGCGGTCGTCAGCGCGATCGTGCCCTACGCGACGATCCCCGTCGAGCTGTGGCTCGCGCGCAGCGGCCGTCTCGTGGGCGACTGGCGCCGGGAGGCGACGGATGACCCGCGCGACCAGGGCTGGTTCGACCGGTTCGTGCGGTGGTTCATCCGGCATCCGCTGGTGCTGATCCTCGCGATCGCCGCGGCCGTGGTGCTGCTGTTCGTCGTGCTGCTCTCGCTCGGCCCGCCGCAGCTCCCGGGCAAGGCCGACTAGGGCTTGGCGCCGAGCCGCACCGCGGCATCCGCGGTGCCATCGAGCGCCCGCTCTTCTGGCGGCACCTCGCGCAGGTAGCGATCGAAGCCGAGGCGTCCGCGCGTGGCCAGGATGATCACGAGCGCTGGCACCCCGAACCCGATGATGCCGAACAGCAGGGTGTCGGTGCCCACGGGCATCAGCGACAGGATCACGATGCCGCCGAACGTGTTGATCGAGGTGTGCGCGAGGATCACCATGAACAGCGACCCGCGCGTCACGTTGTAGATCCAGGACAGGATGACCGCAATCGGGATGACGCCCGCGATGTAGATGAGCATCGACGGGATGCTGAAGCCGCCGTTCTGCGCCGCCCACTCGGGCATCATGTACTGCGGAAAATGCCAGGCCGCCCAGATCACGCCGAGGATCAGAGTTCCCACGAGCGGGCCCCAGTAACCGAACTTCGCCTCGAGTCGCGGCAGGGCGAAGCCGCGCCAGCCGGGCTCTTCGAGTAGCGGACCGCCGACGGCGAGCACGAGCGGGAACTGCCACAGGTAGGCGAGCCAGTCGGGACCGGCGAGGTTCATCCCCGCGAGCGCGCCCGGCAGCAACAGGGTGCCCGCGACGAGGAACAACGGGATGCCGATCAGGGCCACCAGGTACCAGATCCAGCTCACCCGCACGCGCACCATCCGCTTCAGCAGATGGAGAACTCCGGCCCGGCCGTTGATGAGCGCCTGCATCAGGAAAGCGGAGAGGAACGGCCCGCTCGTGATGAAGACGACCGACACCCACGTCGTCGGCAGGTTCGGTTCGGGGATGACGTGCACGAGCACGACGATCCACGAGATCGACACCGCCACGACGAAGTAGGAGATCAGCGGGAAGCGACGCACGAGGCCGCGGATGCCGCGGCGCTCGGTCATGACGCCCGCGACCACGCCTGCCGCACCAGCGCCTCGAGCGCCGTCAGGTCGACCTTGTCGAGGTTCTTGATGTAGACGCACCCCTTGCCGACCGTGTGCGGCCCGAGCTGGTCCATGAGCGGGTCCGGTGCGGCGTAGTCGTCGTACAGCCCGTACAGCGTGAGCTGGGCCTTGCGCGGTGAGAACCCGACGACGAACCAGTCGGTCGTGCCCGAGGTGTTCGTATACGGCATCGAGCCGAAGCCGACGATCGACGTGCCCCACATCACCGCGGGTGCGCCGGTGACCCTCTCGAGGAGGGCGCGAGTGGCGTGACCCTCCTCGCGCCGCTGAGGGCTCTCGACGGCGTCGAGGAACGCGGTGACGGCATCCGGGGTCTTCGTCTCGGCCATGCCCGGGATGCTACCGGGCTACGGCGAGATCAGGAAGAACGGGATGACGCCGTCGTTGCGCGCGTGCACGATCACCAGGAACACGACCGCGTCGAACAGCAGGTGCACGGTGACGACGTAGGCCAGCGACTTGGTCTGGAAGTAGATCCAGCCCTGCAGCAGCGCGAACGGGATCGTGAGCAGCGGGCCCCACGACTGGTAGCCGAGCTCCCACAGGAACGAGACGAAGATCACCATCTGCAGGAGGTTGGCCTGCCACACCGGGAAGTGGCGCATCAGCAGCACGAAGACGGTGAGGATGAAGAACAGCTCGTCCCAGAGGCCCACCGCGTTGACGCCGATGAAGAGGCGGGCGATCTCGTCCCACGCGACGGTGTTCGGCCAGTTGAGGTAGACCCCGGACGTGATGAAGTAGAACGGCAGGATAAGCCAGCCGAGGAAGAGCACGAGCACGAGGTAGCCCCACTGCACGCGCGTCCACGGCCATCCGCCCCGCCACTTGAAGCGGATGAGTCGGTCCTTGAAGATGAAGCGCGAGATCAGGTAGGGCACGGCCACGGCGGAGGCGAGCACGAAGCCGAGCAGGAAGAAGTTGCCCCAGCTGATGTCGGCCTTGACGCTCACGGTGCTCACGATGACCATGCCGACGGCGATGAGCAGGAGGTCCTTGAAGAGTCCGTCGCTGCGACCGTTGCGGTCGAAGAACCAGGCGATCACGAGGGCCGTCACCAGCAGTCCGTACGCAGCGACGGTCTGGGCGACGGAGAACCCGCGGAACGCGAACATCAGCGGGGCGGAACCCGCGAGCAGGATGGCGGGCAGCAGGGCCCAGCTCAGCGCGGGTCGGGGCGTGTCGATCGTCTCGGCGGCGGGCACGGGTCAAGCCTACGATGCCCGCGCGCGAACGGCCCCTGAGCGTCCTCGGTAGAATCGGGGCGTGAATCCGGTCGCCGATACTGTCCAGAACGCCGCCGCGACCCCGGAGAAGGAGCAGCCGTA
>CALRZA010000101.1:0-6693 GCA_943372535.1 Auritidibacter sp. Marseille-P8566 | reverse complement strand
CGAAGACGCGCAGCAGGACAGGCATGTGCGGGAAGAGCACGGATCCGAGGGGGAACATCGCGAGCGTGGTCACGGTTCCAGCGAACCACGCGGAGCGTCGGGGCACCAGTGTCCACGAGCGGTTCGGTGGTCCGCTATCGTCGAACGGTGGCCAGGAGACGAGGACGACATGTCGCGCCCCGACCCCCTCGCCGAGGCCTGCGGGTCGCGCTCGGCGCCGTGGGCATCCTCGCGGTCGGCGGCATGGTGATCGGTCTCGTCGCCGGCATGACCGCACCGCTCGCGACCGCCGGGACCGCAGCATCGCCGTCGCCCGCACCGGTCTCGTTCTTCGACCTCAATGCGCGGGCGGATGCCCCGGCCAAGCCGGCACCCGCAGCCGCGGCCGTCACGACGGAGATCCGGTCCGTGCCGTCGCCCCTCACCTCGGACGACCCGGTGGTGCCCGTCACCTCGGTCGTGCAGTGCCCCGAGGGCACCATCCCCGGCATCGTCGATGCGCAGGGGAACGAGTCGGACTGCGTGGCCATCTCCGGCTGAGCGCCGGGCACCCCGTCCCCGCGCCGAGCCACCTCTGGGCGAGCTCTTGCCCAGCGCCGAGCGAGTTCTGGCCCAGCGCCGGACGAGGTCTGCCCAGCGCCGAGCCAGCTGCGGCCCTGCCCCGGGTCATGCCATCGCCCCGCCCCGTAGTCTCGACTCATGAGACTTGTCGCCCGCCTCCTGCTCGGGGGTGCGTTGCTGTTCGCCGGCCTAAGCCACCTGACCTTCGCCCGGGATGCCTTCCAAGCGCAGGTGCCCACCTGGCTGCCCCTCGATCCGGACTTCGTCGTCGTCGCCTCCGGTGTCGTCGAGATCATCCTCGGCGGCGCCCTGCTCATCGTGCCGTTCGTTCGACCGTCGTGGACGGGGCCGCTCGGCTGGATCGTCGCCGCGTTCTTCGTGGCGATCTTCCCGGGAAACATCTCTCAGTGGGCCACAGGCACCGACTCGTTCGGGCTCAACGACGATGTGAGCCGGTTCGTGCGGTTGCTCTTCCAGCCGCTGCTCGTGCTGTGGGCGATCTGGTGCACCCGGGCGTGGGGTTGGTGGCGCGAGCTCAGGGCGTCGCGCGCTGGTGCTCGTCGGTCACCCGATCCTGATGGCGGTCACCCCGGATCGTGACGATGCCGACGACGACGATCCACGCCATGGCGGGGAAGGTCGCCAGGCCCGTGACGACGAGTCCGGCGGCCGACCAGGGATCGGTATCGCTCGTGCCGCCGAACACGGTGATGAGCACGGACAGGTTCAGGATGCCTGTCACGAGCGCGAACCACCCGGTCCAGCGCGGGATCGCCGTCGTGGCAAGGATGCAGTAGGCGCCCGCGAACGCCATGAGCGCGAGCAGCACGGAACCCATCGCCCCGAACGGCAGGATGTGCCCGACCGTGAGCGCGCGGATCGACGAGGGGTCGGGCGTCAGGTTGACCGTGTCGAGGGCTGCTCCGGCTTCGAGCGATCGGCCGGTGAGGGTGAGACCGACCCACGCGACCGCGGCTCCGAACCCGACGTCGGCGACCCACTGCAGGTCGAGTCGAGCGCGCGTGATGATGCGCCGGAATCCCGACGCGAACACGAGGATCGCTGCCATGAGCAGGGTGTCCGTCATCACGATCACGAGGGTGATGCCCCGGTTGGCGACCGTCCACTCGACCAGGGCGGCCGTGTCATCCAGCTCGGGGCGCGGTCCCGCCACGGTGTGCATGAGCGCTTCGAAAAGGATGAGGATCGCTGACGTGATTCCAGCGATTCCTGTCCAGCGGCGCACGTCGGGAGTGCGCAGTGGAGTGTCGACGGTGGTCATTGAGTTCTGCCCCTCTCGGTGCGCCGGGACCACACCCTGTCCGCCGACCGCCGGCCAGCTAGCCGAACAACCCGAGGATGAGTCCCGCGATCGACAGGCTGACGACGTCTCCACTCGCTTCGATCGCCCAGACCCGCAGGCCCTGACCGGCGAAGAGGCGGTGACTGAGAGAGGCCGCGGCGGCGATCCCACCCCCAAGGAGCAGGCCGGTGAGTAGGCCGCCGAGGGGGCCCGCGGGGCCGGCGGCGGCATCCACGAAGTTCAGCACGATGGCGAGGGCGATGACCTGCACGGCGGCGCCGACGGCGGTGAGGCCGAACGTGAGGGCCATGCCGTGGCCGTTGGGGGCCGTCTGAGGGTCGGAGCCGAGGGCCTTGACCCAGAGCGGGTAGAAGGTCTTGGGGCCGAACCAGATGGCGCCGATCACGAAGAATGCGACGAAGGCGACAAGGACGCCGAGCCAGTTGAGGTCGAGGAGGTTCATGCGGGTGAGCATACTCATGCCCGGGCCTGCGCGACCACCCGGTGCCGCGCGACACTCTTCGAGCGCAGAAGCCGCGGAGTCTGAGTCGGGTCGATGTCGACCGGCGGGATCAGGAAGTACTCGTGCCCGATGCGCACGATGCGCCACTGGTTGTTGTGCAGCAGCAGGTGGTGGTGTTTGCAGAGCAGGACGCCGTCATCCACGTCAGTTCTGCCGTGATCTCGCACCCATTCATTGGTGTGGTGGGCTTCGCACCACGAGGGTGGTCTGTCGCAGCCGGTCCAGATGCAGCCTCCGTCGCGGGCGGCGAGGGCGATGCGCTGGCGACGGGTGAACAGGCGCACCTCCCGGCCGAAGTCGAGCACGTTGCCCTCGGCGCCGAAGAGGATCGGTTGAACTCCCGACTCGCAGACGAGTCGCTGGGCCGTCGCGGTGCTCACCGGCTCGGTCTGGCCTTCGAAGTAGGCGGCGCCGGTGCCCGACTCGAGGTCGGCCAGCGTCACGAGCAGCTGGGCCGCCGGTCGACGGGCCCCGATGAAGGCCGTCACGTCGGCCTGCGTGCCGAGGCGGAGCAGCTCCACGACGGTGTCGAGGGCGAGCTGCTGGGTCGCGCGCGGGTCGGCGAGCAGGGCATCCACCTCGGCGACCGCGTCGGCATCGACGAACCGAGGGCCGCCGAGGCGAGGTGAGGTGAGGTGGCGGCATCCACGATCGACCGCACCTGGGCCGCATTCTCGGGGTCGAGCATCGCGACGAGTCGAGTCATGCCGTCGGGCAGCCGAGTCATCGTGAGCGAGCGCTTCTCGCGCAAGGCGGCCTCGAGCTCGGCGACGAGGGCGACATCGAGTTCGGTGCGCATGGCCCGGGCCCGCACTGCGAGTTCTTCAACGGTGAGGTCAGCGGACTCGTCGACGAGCGCCTCGGCTGCCCGCGCGAGAAGGTCGACGGTCACGTCGGCGGTCGGCTGCCCCAGACCGGTGCGGATGACGTCGGCCGCCTCGAGCCCGAGCCGCCCGGAGGCAACGGCCGCGGCCACTGCCCCGAGCCACGGCTCAACCGCGGCCTCGACTCCCGGTTCTGCGGCGGCGAGCGCGGCGATGAGTGTGCCGACGCGCACCTGCGTGCGGGCATCCCGACCCGAGACGCCGGTGAGCGTCTGAATGAGCTTCTCGGGAGTGCGCGCTCCGTGACGCTGCGCGAGTCCGGCAGAGCCGAGCTCAGGGCGAGAGCGGTGGGCGAGTTCAGCCGCGATCACCGCGTCGAGGGCATCCACTCGCCGGCGCAGTTCGGCGACCAGGGTCTTCTCGACGAGTAGTTCGTCGTCACTCAGCCCACCAACCACCGGTGGCGCGAAGGCAACCGACAGGTCCGCGAGAGCGGCGAAGTCGATCGGAGAAGTCATGAACCCATTCTCTCAACCTTAGAACATATGTTCTAGTGGTCGATCGATAGTGCCGGATAAGTCTTCCGGGCGACACCCTGTGGAGGAGTGGAGGTTCAGTACGGACGGAACGTGGTCTGAGAACCCCACCGGGTCCACCCCGGCAGAGGCAGGAGAAGCCCGGAGATCGATTCACCGTTTCGGTCAGCGTGCGCCCACTGGCGAGCGGCACCCGAACCGCCCATCGATTCCACGCCCGAACCTCGAACGCACGACCAGCGACCACGGCCTCGATGCGCTCATCGAGCGCCTGCCGATCAGTCGGGCCATAGCCGAGACGAAATCGACAGCTCGAGTCGCCCAGTTCGATGTCGAACTTCGTCGATCACCCGACGGCGCTCGGCGATGATCTCTGCGGGCTCGGGAACGTCATCCTCGTCTCCCCACTCCCACCTCACACGAACCACACCGCCACGAGCCCGACCAGCAACGCCGCATACTGCACGATCGCGACGACCGGCTTGACTCCCCCGCGCGTCAGCTGCGCGCCGAAGACGCCGAAGTCCCAGAGCGCGTGCAGCAGCATCGCGACGAGCAGCGTGCCCGTCGTCATCCGCGTCGCGAAGAAGGCGACGCCCATGAGCGTCGCGATCACGATCTGCAGCGCGGTCAGCCGCCAGCTCTGGCCGAAGAACCCGTTGATGCCGTGCAGCAGGCCGAACAGCACCGCCGACACGACGACGACCGCCCACTCGGGCGCGCCGCCCTCGCGCAGCCCGACGACGAGGATGCCGCGGGTCACGAGCTCCTCCGCGAACCCGACGAACAGCACGCCGACCGCGATCAGCGGCAGCACCCGCGCCTTCGGCGAGCGCCAGTCGATCGACAGCACGGTGCCGACGGCGGCGACCGCGAGCAGCAAGGGCACGATCCACGTCCAGAGAGCGGATGCCGGGGCCGGTTCGAACAGTGCCGCCTGCCACCACCCCAACGCGCTCGTCACCGCCGTGAGCAGGATCGCGCCCGCGCCGATCGGGATCACGAGCCCGCGCACGATCATGCGCGGGGACTCGGTGATGCGGTCGTAGCGGAAGCCGAGCGACTTCCACAGCACGAAGACGAGCACGACGTAGGCGACGAAGGTGCCCACGGCGATCCACGGGGCAAGGGACGGGTCGATCAGCACCCGTTCAGACTAGGGCCGTGGCGCCTTGGTTTCGCGCGTGCCCTGAGGCGCCGCGGCGCCGGCCTCACGTTCCCCGTCCCTCGCGGAGTCGTCGACCCAGATCTCGACGTCGGGCACCGGTTCGCCGGCCGCAGCCGCCTGGGCCTCCTTGCGCTTTTCCCACTGCTCGTGGCCCAGGTGCCACGCGATGCCCGCGACCGCGATGCCGATGACGACGAGGAAGACGACCTCGATGTACTCGGTCACGACCTCGGCCACACCCGGAATGTGGGCGGCCCACCAGCCGATGAACGTCAAACCGACTCCCCAGAGGAAGGCGCCGAGAATGTTGAAGAACAAGAACTTGCGGTAGGGCATCTTGCCCACGCCGGCAGCGACCGGAGCGATCGTGCGCACGACGCCGATGAACCGGGCGATCGTCACGGCCCAGCCACCGTACCGCGCGAAGAAGTACTCGGTGCGCGCGACGCTCTTCTTGCTGAAGAAGCCGGCCGACTTGCGCTCGAAGATCGGCGGGCCCGCCTTGTAGCCGATGTAGTAGCCGAGTTGATCGCCCAAGACCGCGGCGACGAAGATGCAGAGCACCACGAGCCAGATCGGCTGCGGAATCACTCCGGTGAAGGTGAGGATGCCCGTGATGAGCAGCAGCGTGTCGCCGGGCAGCAGAAAGCCGATGAGCAGACCCGTCTCGACGAAGACGATGGCGCAGACGAGCAGCAGACCCCACTGACCCGCTCCGGTGATCCACCCTTCGACGTCGAAGAGTCCGAGGTCCATGGGCATCATCGGGCGGCTCCGGTGGTCGATGGGCAAGCGGGTTCCGTCAAGGTTAACGGGTGCTGTCTCGACGCCGGATGGGGTTCAGGCTGGGAATCTGCTCAGTGTTGCGAGGTCCTCTGAGCGCGCGGGGAGGCCGCCCGACTCACCAGGGTGCGGACCGCTCCTCGTCGCGCTGGGCATCCGTCGGAATCTTCTCGATCTCATCGCCCCCGGCGCGAATGCAGAGCCACTGCAGCCCCTCGGTGCTCTCAGGCAGGCACCGCCACGTGCGCCAGACACCCTGCCCGACGCGGATGACCGTGCCCCGCCCCACGTCGACGACCTCGTCATCGAGACCCATCTGTCCGCGCCCGGAGAGGAAGACGTAGAGCTCCTCGATGCGCGAGTGCGTGTGCCAGTAGCCCGCCTCCTCCCCCGGCTCGAAGCTGTTGGCGGTCATGCCGATGTACTGCATCGCCATGTCGTGGTCGACGACGCGGCGGCCGTCGCGCATCGTCGTCGGGCGGAAGCCGCCGTGGTGGGCGCGCCACTCGTCGAAGGCGCCCATCTCGAGGATCTGGTAGTCGGTCATGGGGTCAGGCTAGCGCGCGGTCATCTCACGAGGAACGGCCGCACCTCGACCCGACGGTTGCAGGCGTTCGACCCGGCGGTCGCGAGCGCGAGTGCCGTCTCGCGGTCGGGGGCGTCGATGATCCAGATGCCCGCGATCCACTCCTTCGTCTCGACGAACGGTCCGTCGACGACGAGGCCCGCCTCGGCGCGGTTGTCGATCACCGTGGCATCGCGCGGCGAGCTCAGGCCGCCCGCGAACACCCAGTGGCCGTTGGCCCGCAGCCCGTCGTTGAAGGCGTCGATCGCCAGCATTTCGTCCGGGGTTCCCGATGCCGTGGCGTCGTCGATCACGTTGATGAGGTACTTCATGGGTGGGCCCTTTCGGTCAGTTGCTCATCAGGACGACGAATGACGGGATGGCGGATCGACGCGATCGCCGGCCTAGTCGCGCCTGAGCTGGTCGAGGT